>SXHS01000132.1 GCA_005773145.1 Planctomycetaceae bacterium
CCGCCCGTTGCAGCCTCTGCAACAAGTCGTCGGTGGCGGGCGAGGCTACGGAACCATCGCCGACTGGCTCCGCAGCCGGCGGCAATCGAAATGCCTGTGGTTGCTGAGCGGTCACCTGCGAACCGACAACCGCCACAACGATTCCGCTGAGCAACGTGAAGAGATATGTCCGTGCCACCAAGCCCGCGCCGTGTAATCGCTGCATGTTCCCGCCCGTTTCTGTAAACGAATTTCGCCTTAGGCGCGTATGTTCAGGTGCTGACCGAAGCAGTCCCGCTTCGCACCATGAACCCATCCATGACACCGCTAGCAATACCAAGGAGACCATGGACGAGTTGCTACTGATTTTTTCGATCGCTCATAACTGGCAACTGTATTAAGGTTCTAAAAATCCTGAAGTGATTGCCGTGCATTCATCGCCATTGAGACACCAAGCCAGCTGATGTGATGGCATTGACAGCGATCTTGGTGAGGCGACACTAGTCGAGATCGTCGTCGGCCAATAGATCCTCGCCGTAACCGGGCGGGAACGGGTGATAGGGGTTCTTGTGCGGTGTAAAACTGGGGCCAGATGCGGGGTCTTCTGCTGTGGGATCGCGGGGGACATCCGGGCCAGCCGGCGGTTCATCGCGCTGCGTCGGTTGTGTCAGCGGTTCCGCTGGAGGCAACTCACGCGCGATGGAGTCCGTGGGGACGGCTGGCGATGCGATCCCAAAACGTTTGAGCCACGCCTGAACTTCGCCCGGACTGAGAGGCCCTGTGGGTTTTTCTACCTCGGCGAGGGACTCATGAGGATCACCGGCGAAAGACGACTCCTTCCGCCACCGGCGCAGGATCTCGAGATACCAATCCTCACTATCAACCGCGCGGGCGCGACGTCGTCGAGCGGCCCTTTGAATGCGGTGATCACTCGAAACCACCGTCAGCTGACGGGGTGAAAAATCCAGACGAATCAACTCCTCGATCAGATCGTCGGCCTCATTTGGGCCCCGGGCGAAGCGCACGCTGATGTCCTGGTGCACAAATCGATCGGCCAGCCCCGGTGGAGCTCTTAGCGCGTCGAACACCACCACCGTTTTCCTTCGCTCGGCAGCGGGGAGAGCAGCAGCCAGGAAGTTGAGCAGCGCGGTGCGCGATTGGTGCAGACTGGACGGGCCCGATGGGCGTCCCACCAGGCCGATGGCATTCAACAGGTTGTAACCGTCTACGATGATTGCCACTTCACCTGGCCGTCGATGAGCACGTGTTGGGCCCGACCGGTCAGCGTCATGCCGGCCAGGGGTGTGTTACGACTCTGGGAGCGAAACTGGGCTGGCTGCACGACCCATTCATGGTGAGGATCAATGATGGTGATATCAGCCGGTACGCCGATTCGCAACGTGCCCTGTTGATCCAATCCCAACACGCGAGCCGGTTGGGTCGACATCTTGTCGATCAACTCGAGCCACGTCAGGTGCTCGGGACGCACCAGGCAATGGATGGCCAAGGCCAAGGCGGTCTCCAAGCTGACCATGCCAAACGGCGCCTGATCCAACTCCTGCATTTTTTTCTCGCCGGCCCTTGGCGCGTGGCCACTAGCGATCACATCGATGGTTCCATCGACGAGTCCCGCGATACACGCGTCGACATGCTCGCGAGAGCGCAACGGCGGATTGAGTTTGTAGCTGGAATCGAACGAGCGCAGGCACTCGTCCGTGAGAGCCAGGTTCTGCGGACAAACTTCGGCGGTGACACGAATTCCTCGCGACTTCGCGCGTCGAATTTGATCGACACTGCCGGCCGTGGAGATATTCATCAAATGGACGCGCCCCCCCGTCGCCTCGGCCAGTCGCAAGTCTCGACTGGTCATAACATCCTCGGCCTCCGCCGGCATGGCCGCGAGTCCCAAGACAGTGGAGACCAATCCCTCGTGCATGATGCCGCCGCGCGACAACTCGGGCACCTCGGGATGATTCATCACAGGCCGGTCGAACATCAAGCAATATTCCAAAGCGCGACGCATCAACTCGGTGCTGGCGATGGGCGCATCGGCATCGGTAAAGCCCACGGCCCCCGCCGCAACCAGCGAACCTATTTCCGCAAGCTGTTTCCCTTCACGACCCCGGCTGACGCAGGCCATGACCACCACGCGACAGTTTCCCGCGCGGGCCGCCTGGTGTTGAACAAACTCAACACTGGCCCGCGTGTCGATCGGGGGATCGGAATTGGGGAGGCAAGCGACGGTGGTGAAACCACCGGCCAGGGCAGCGGCGGTCCCGCTACGAATCGTCTCATCCTCCTCCCGGCCGGGCTCCGACAATTCCACGTGCATGTCGATCAGTCCCGGAGCTACGATGCGGTCGGTCGCATCGAGGCGTGGGACATCGTCCATCAGCGGGACATCGAGTGCCGCGATGCGTCCGCGTTCCACAAGCAGGTTGGTCACGCGATCGATTCCCTGACTGGGGTCGACCACACGACCATGGGCAATGATTAGCCGGTCGGCCTCCATCAAAAACTACCTCCCTAGGTCCCACGCCGCCGGACCCCCATCAAGAGCCACAAGACGGCCATGCGCACAGCAATACCATTGGTCACTTGATCCAGGATCACGGAATGCGGGCCATCGGCCACGTCGGCCGTAATCTCGACACCCCGATTGATCGGGCCGGGCGCGGTGATCAAAATATCGTCCTTGGCCCGCGCGACCCGCTGACGGTTCATGCCATACAATAGCGCGTATTCATGGACGGAGGGAAAGGGACGCGTCGCCTGCCGCTCAAACTGAATCCGCAACAGATTCAGCACATCGCAGCGAGGTAGGATGTCGTCCAAGTTATGGGTCACCTCCACGCCCAACTGCTCCCAGCGGCGCGATACCAGCGTGGACGGGCCGCAGACAATGACGTGGGCCCCCAATTTCTTCAAACCCCAAATGTTGGATCGCGCCGTGCGGCTATGGGCGATATCTCCCACCAGGGCCACCGTCAATCCGGCGATACGACCACGATGCTGGCGAATGGTCAAAATATCGAGCAGCCCCTGCGTGGGGTGTTCATGTGCCCCATCGCCCGCGTTGATGACAGCGCAACCGAGGTTTTGGGCCAACAGGTGCGGGGTGCCTGGAGTGGCATGGCGCACGACCACCGCGTCGACGTTCATAGCCTCGATATTCTTCGCCGTGTCAATGAACGTTTCCCCCTTGGACAGACTGCTGCCGGAGGACGTGAATTCCACGGTGTCCGCGCCCAACCGTCTGGCCGCCAAGGAAAAGCTCGTTCGTGTCCGCGTGGAGTTCTCGAAGAAGAGATTGGCGCAGGTGACACCGCTCAGCAGGCTCAGCTTGTCGCGACATCCTCCGGTCGCGTCGTAGAGGGCCTGGGCCGTGTCCAGTACCCGCTCGATTTCGGCCGCCGAAAGTCCTTCGAGATCCAATAGATCGCCCCGAGTCCAATCGGCGGGCGCCCTGGAAAAATCGGCTGCGGGGGTATTCATTGCCAGCTCAGTTCCCTTGCCAACGGCCACACGAACTAACATTCTAACTCACGTCCCTGCGACATGCGATAGGACCGAACCATTAGGGCCATCGGTCGAACCGTCAACGGCCTATTGGGCCACGCGCCAGCGCCGGTGAAAGAGCCGAATCATGAACGCCAGAATCGCGCTGTTGCCGAGGATACCCACGAACAGGTACATGGCCACGAACCACGCATCTCCCTCCGGCTGGTTGGGCAGGCTCCCCGATTGGCCGGACGGCCGGACCGAGTCGTTCCCGGTGCCGGAGCCATCCACGATCTCCATCGGAACCTCTCGCGCCGCTGCAAAGGGACTCCCCATCGCCAAGAAGCGAATCGCGCGATGCGCCCGGTCACGCCTCAATTGAATGGCCACGTCGGACGCCGTCACCCCCCTGGAACCTTGCGCATTGCCCTGTCGCGAGTCATTGGCCTGGTTCAAGGCGACCGCAATCCGTTCTGGATTTACCTCGGCGGGTCTCAGCTCATGAATCCGGTCTAGGGTTGCCTGATCCTTGGGGAAAAAAGTTTCCGCAAAAAAGCCCATGGCCTCGGGTGTCGCGAAACCAATCACCAGCACCAAATAGGCAGTCATCAGACTGACCGACGTCTTGCGAAACACGACCGAACTGAGCAGAGCGGTCATGGCCGTGGTAACGCACGTGACCAGTATGATCAGCAAGTAGGCCAACACGGAAAAAAGATTGGTCCAGCTATGCTGAGGAATCAAGAACAACACGGCTGCCAAGATGACTGGCCAAAAGAGAAATAAAGTCAACACACTCGAGACTCGCAATCCAACAATCAGCTTGGCCCAGAGAATTTTCCAAGGAGAAATCGTCGTGGTCAGCAACAGGTCCAACGTCTGCCGTTCACGTTCGCTTGTAATACTCCCCGCTGAGAACACCGGTCCCACCAACACGTTGAACAGCAGGACGTAGCGAATGTACCACGAGGCATATTGGGGTTTAATAAACAAACAAAAGGCCATGATCGGCACGGCCAGGAACATGCTGACCTGGATGACCAAACGCAGCATCAGGGTCCCTTGAGCAAAGATCTCGCTATGGAGTTCCTTGTCGTAGACCGGATTGGCACCGTCTGGTAGCAAATCGTCTCGCTTGTGCGGCGCGAAAAGACGGTCGGGCCATTGATGGCGATCGATCACCAGCCCGACCACCTCCTTGGACTCTGCCTCGAGGTCCACGACTTCGTTGCCTTCGCTCCCTACGTCCGGCGGATGCAGCAACCGCAGGGACGTCGCGCGAAATAGCGGCACTACCACAAGCAGTCCGGCCAAGGGCATGCCGATCGTCGTCATCAGCAAGCGGGCCTGCCCCTGCCCGGCCATCGAGGCCCACAGCAAGACCCCCAACAGTGCCAAGGGCAAAATCAACAAATACGACGCCACCAAAGAAGACGCTGTGCGACGGAAGTAGCTGCTGCATGCCACGCTGATCATGCCGAAAACCACGACGGACACACCCAGTCCCAGATACGCCGCCAACACCTCGTACAGCGAGACGCCCCCCAGTGGGAGACAAAGGAGGACGATGGGGAGTGATGTCACGATCAGAATTGCCAAGTGCGTCAGCGATGAAGTCAGCTTGCCCAATACGATTGCACCGGGACGCAAGGGACTCGCCAAGAGCATTTCATAGGTTTTGCGCTCTTTCTCCCCCGTAATGGTGGCTGCCGCGAAACTGGGAGCCATCAGCGATGCCAATAGGTATTGGCCCAAGAAAAACATGTCGACCAGTCGGCGGGCGGCCTCCGCATTGGCTACCAGACGTGACTCCTGTGGCCAAGCGAAATAGACCACGGTGGCCAAGGCGGCCTGATAAAAGAACAGCAAGACAAACGCCCGGGTGCGGCGCAGATTGACCAGCAGCTCCCACTGCAATACGGGATTGTCACGTAGGAACATGCGCCCGTCCATCCCCTATGGCAAGTGCCAGTCGAACAACCATGCGGGGAGGGATCCCGCTGCCGCGTGTATCCCAACCGATCAGGCGTCTCCTCGTCGCGACCGCAAGCGGCCCTGCACGCGGCCCGGCAACCCCACGATGCGCAGGAATCCCTCCGCATCCGTCTGGTTGTACGACCCGCCCCCTTCCATCGTGGCGATCCCCTCATCGTAGAGACTGTTGGGACTTTGACGACGATCCACCATCACGTTGCCTTTGTACAGCTTCAACGTCACACTGCCGGTGATGGGCTGCTGCAGCTGGCGAATGAAGGCCATGAGCGCGTCCATCTTGGCGCAGTACCAGAAGCCATAATAAACCATTTCCGCAACTTCCGGCGCCAGGCGATCGCGCAGATGGACCAAATCGCGATCCAAGGTGAGTTGTTCCAGTTGCAAAAGGCCCGTGTAAAGAATCGTCATGCCTGGCGATTCGTAAACACCACGGCTCTTCATGCCCACGAATCGATTCTCGACCATATCGATCCGACCAATCCCGTTACGGCCTCCGATGATGTTCAAGCTCTGTACGATCTCCAACGCCGTCCCCCGCTTGCCATTCACGGCCACGGGGATGCCACATTCAAAATCCAACGTGACCGATTCCACTTGATCGGGTGCCTGTTGCGGGGACACGGTCATGCCGAACTCGACGAGTTCCACACCATTGACCGTGAGATCCTCCAAGCGGCCGGCCTCGTAGCTGATGTGTAAGCAGTTTTCATCCGAGCTGTAGGGCTTAGCGGTTGAGGCTTTCACCGGGATGCCGTGCTGTTGGCAGTAAGCAATCAGTTCCGTCCGACCGGGAAACGCCTGCCGGAATTTTTCCATGCGCCAGGGGGCCAGAACCTTGACGTGGGGATCGATCGCCTCAGCGGCCAACTGAAACCGACACTGGTCGTTCCCCTTGCCAGTGGCACCGTGAGCATACGCATCGGCCTTCACCTCCCGCGCCACGTCCAGGCATACCTTGGAAATCAGCGGACGCGCGATGGACGTGCCGAGTAAGTAGACGGTCTCATAGCGTGCCTGCCAAGCCAAAACGGGAAAGGCAAAGTCGCGGCACAGTTCTTCACGCGCATCCACCAACCGCGCACTCACCGCGCCCGCCGCGCGGGCCTTCTGCATGATCGCCTCGCGGTCCTCGCAGGGCTGCCCCAAATCCACATAGACGGCATGGACTTGATAGCCTTCGTCTTGCAACCAACCGAGGATGACCGACGTATCCAAACCACCGGAGTAGGCCAAAACACAACTGGGCATCGCACCGCCTTCACAAAACAAAAAATGTTGCCATTTCACGTCATTTCACATCTGGATCCCATTGTGCGTGATACGGCACCAACTGGCAACCGGCCTGAAACGGCCCGAAGCCCCAAGCTTGCTCGTTGGGGCACAACCCTTACATTACACGGCCGCAGCTCATAAAATTGCTGAGCCATGAAAGACCGACCGTCTCAACCATCGACCTCGGCTCCGCATCCGACTTCGGATGCTGGGGGTTTGACCGAGCTCTCCCAGTTGGCCCACCAGCTGGCCCAGGGCCAACTGACCGTGGACCAGTTCTTGCACCAGGTAAAGGGGGAGCGGAACCCGGGGAGCCTGCCCGTGCGAACCGGCGACTTGGGAGATGTGACGCTCGATCTCGACCGACAACGCCGCTGCGGATTCTCGGAAGTGGTGTTTGGCCAAGGCAAACCGGTGGAATTGCTGCAACGCATCATCCAAAGATTGCTGGACGAGAAATTGCCGGTGCTCGTCACTCGGCTGGCCGCCGACGACGCAACGGCCCTGGTGGCCAAGTTCCCCCAAGGCCATTATCATCCGATCGCCCGCACCTTTCGAATACGGGGTTACGCGCGGAGCGCCCAGGAAGCAGCGTCCCCCGCATTGCGCCCCTTAGTGGGAGTGATCACGGCGGGTTCCACCGACCGACCGATCGCCGAGGAGGCGCGT
Source organism: Planctomycetaceae bacterium (assembly GCA_005773145.1). Taxonomy (GTDB): domain Bacteria; phylum Planctomycetota; class Planctomycetia; order Pirellulales; family Pirellulaceae; genus SXHS01. The sequence continues at coordinate 7,417 of SXHS01000132.1, forward strand.
GAGACCCTGGAATGGATGGGGGCACGCGTCGCGCTGATTCAAGATGTGGGGGTGGCCGGACCGCATCGCCTCCCCGCGCGCTTGGCCGAGGTCGAGGGGGCGCGTGCGATTGTCGTGGTCGCCGGCATGGAAGGAACCCTGCCGAGCGTCGTGGGCGGACATGTGCGCTGCCCAGTGATCGGGGTGCCCACCAGCGTTGGCTACGGTGCTCATTTGTCCGGAATCGCACCACTGTTGGCCATGCTCAACAGCTGCGCCGCCAATGTCACCGCCGTCAACATTGATGCCGGTTTCAAAGGTGCCTACCTAGCGGGACTGATCGCCCTGGGCCCCGATCCCGTCACCCCGCGAGATGGATGATTGACACGAAACCACGTGATCATTGGTCCAACGAAACGTACTCGGCACCATTGCGAGTGAACGCGGCACGCCAAGTGTTCACATCAATGCCGTCCGTGATGAATCGGACGGAGCCATCCATCATGGCTACGTTCACCCCTTGCTCGTGATAGCTGCGCGCCGTCACGGCCGCATAGGTGGCAACGGTGGCGGACTTGCCTTCCTGTTGATTGCTCCAGTCCACGTCCAATCCATTACAAATCACCCGGGTGTTAGGAGTGAATACCGCCGTAACTCCCGTCTGGTGGACGCGCCCGTCGACCCACTCGGTGTGTCCAGAATCTTTCTTGAAGTCCCCCTTCAGCCCACAAACTTCGGCAGCGGTAGGCAGGGCCGGATTCGAGAGTGCGGCATTGCGATAGTAGGCGGTCCAGGCCTTCACCTCCGCCCAGGCCACCGTCTTGCTGAGCCCATCACTAAAATCACCGCTCCGCAAGCGGCTGTTGGGATAGAACGCCCCTTCGCCACCGCGCCGCGTCACGGGGTCATACACGAACCACACGCCGGCATTCACGGCGTAGTTCAGCGGGTAATGTTTGGCAACACCCGCTTCGATCCGGACGCGATCGCCCGGCTCCGATGGGCATAACAGAGGTGCCACGCGAGTCGCACTGAGTGCCTGCAGTCCGCCCGACAAGCCTTGGCCATTGTAGGTTTTCTTGAAATCGGCGTTGTCGTACAGCCCGGACTCTTCGAGGTAGGGCAACACCTGCGCCTGGGCCGACCAGCCATCTCCATTGTGAGCCATTCCGTCGACCGTAGCGGCCCAACTGGGGGGAAACTTCCCCTGCGCCGATTCAAAATTGAGCATCGCCAACGCCATTTGGCGCATACTACTGGCACAAGAAGAACGACGGGCCGCCGCGCGCGCCGCCTGCACGGCCGGCAGCAAGAGGGCGATCAGCGTTCCAATGATGGCGATCACGACCAGCAATTCGACGAGCGTAAAACCGATGCGTTGCGCGGCATAATGAGATGGGACTGCGTGACGTGGAGTTACGTGAGGCTCCATCTTGTGAAGTCTGACCATGTGTATGATCCTTTTCCCTTACCAATAATCGCTCAAACCGATCGATCCCGACCCACGAACATGTCTGGCTAACGGTCGCTGGCGAGTTCGTTTTCTCGCTTTAGTTTTCGCGCATCTCCTGAGTTCGCATTGAGACCGGCTCCCATCCTGGCTGCGGACGTTATTGATATCAAGTCTCAATATCGACGATTTTACTCGATCCGTGCCGGCTGTCAAGTCGTTCTGCGGATCGACACGCAGAATTCTCAGATTTCAGATCTCAAATCTCAGATCTCAGACCCCAAATCTCAAATTTGAGATTTCAAATTTCAAATCTCAGATTTCGGATCTCAAAGTTGAGATTTGGGGGCTGGGGGCACTTGCGGCTGCGAGTTACGCTCGGCGGTGTGGCTCGACTCTGCTAGCATGCACGGCCGATTCGGTGCGGTAGACGCTGTACCCTGCCGCCAGGAAACCGCCAGACGGCGGCCGCAGAGATCTGAGATGTGTGCCCGGCCCGAGGCCCTATGAAGAAGCGGACCGCCCCACGAGTTCCGGACGACCTGCCTCGTCTGCCCCCCCGCCAGCCGGACGGCCACAAGGGGGACTTCGGGCGGGCGCTGCTCATCGGCGGCTCGACGGGAATGGCCGGGGCCATCGGCTTGGCGGGCCGCGCGGCCTTACGTAGCGGTGCCGGATTGGTCACGTTGGCCGTTCCGCGTTCCTGCCAACCAACGGTGGCCGGCTACGAGCCCTGCTACACCACGGTGGGACTGGCCGAGGATGAAGAGGGCTGCTTGGCGGAGGAGGCACTCCCCGCGATCCAAGGCCGTTTGCCGTCAGCGTCCTGTCTGGCGATCGGTCCAGGGTTGGGAGCGTGCCGCACCTTTGGCCCCTGCGTGCTTTGGATGTACCACTATCTTCCCCAACCAATCGTCATCGACGCCGATGGCTTGAACTTATTGGCAACCCAGCGCGATGCCTGGCGAAAACCGGCGGGCCCTCGGGTGCTGACGCCACATCCGGGCGAGTTTCGTCGGTTGGCCGTCGGGTTGGACGGCGGGACGGACCGGGATGCCAACGCGAACGTGGCCCGGGCCATGGCTGCTGAGCATGGCTGGGTTCTAGTGCTGAAGGGGCACCGTACGCTGGTCACCGACGGCGCGCAAGTCTGGCATAATGAGACGGGAAATCCTGGCATGGCCACCGGCGGGTCGGGGGATGTGCTCACCGGCGTGATTACAGCGCTGATGGGACAGGGCCTCTCGGCTTGGGACGCCGCCCGGTTAGCGGTGTACGTCCATGGCCTGGCGGGCGACCTGGCGGCCGCCCGTCTGGGACAGATTTCGTTGATCGCGCGCGATCTGCTCGACGATTTACCCCTTGCGTTCCAAAAGGTCCATGCATCGCCGTGAACTTGTACCGAAGACTGACCGATGTCCCCGACTCGATGTGTCACGGCGCCGTATCGGTGGGCAATTTCGATGGAGTTCATCGTGGCCATGCACGTTTGATGGAGCGGTTGGTGGCCCACGCGCGCGATGTGGGCGGACCTGCGGTCGTGCTCACCTTTGATCCCCATCCGGTGCGTTTATTGCGTCCCGACGCCGCACCACCCCCCCTAACCTGGACCGATCGTAAGGCCCAGCTGTTGGGCGAGTTGGGGGTGGACGGCTTGATCGCCTATCCGACCGACGAGCGATTATTAGGTCTGTCCCCCACGTCGTTCTTTGAGTCCATCCTGCGGGACCGGCTCGGAGTGCGCGCGATGGTCGAGGGGCCCAATTTTTATTTTGGCCATGATCGGGCGGGCGACATCCACTTTTTGGGAGAACTATGTCGACAGCACGACGTGCAATTGGAGGTCGTACCTCCTCTCGTAGAGGGAGGCCGTGTCATCTCCAGCAGTCGTATTCGGATGGCGCTGGCCCAGGGGGACGTGGCGTTTGCTCGGCAGATGCTGACCCATCCCTATCGTATTCGAGGCATGGTCACGCATGGCGCGGCGCGGGGGGCCCGCATCGGATTCCCGACCGCCAATCTGGACGCCATCGACACGCTCCTTCCTCCGCCAGGC
>SXHS01000133.1 GCA_005773145.1 Planctomycetaceae bacterium
CGCACGCGAGCACCGACCGCCCCATTTTCCGACTTGTGTGGTACAACGAGCCGCCAAGGGGAGGGAGCCAGATCGGGGGACTCAGAGGATGATTGAGGATGGTTGACTGGAACAGGATTTCCGGTTCGTGGCACTAGCCCCCGATTCTCCAGGGAGACCATTCCCGAACCGCCAACCGAACGCGAACGCGTTCCGGTTGATGAGATGCCATGCACGCACCGCCGGCGCGCTCAACAGGTACTCCGCCCGGGAGCAAGCGGCCCAATGAAATATCCGTCACGTGTGTTCGCGCTTCGGAGCTCGAGGTTACTTGTGTGGTACGATTGGGTTTTGCAGATTATTGCTATTTGACGACTACAACCGATCTTTGGGGAGTTGGCGAAGATGACCGCATGCGAGACACCGCGACTGACTGATTTCATCCGCGAGATCCCGGACTTTCCTCGCCCGGGAATTCTGTTCCGAGATATCACCCCCTTGTTGGCTTCACCATTGGCCTTTCACAAGGCGATTGATGATCTGGCGGCCCACTTCGCGCACGGGCAGATTGATGTGGTAGTAGCGGCTGAGGCACGAGGCTTCATCTTTGCGGCCCCTCTGGCGTTGCGGTTGAAGGCCGGTTTCGTGCCGGTCCGCAAACCGGGCAAATTGCCCGCCGATACCCACGCCTTTCACTACGAATTGGAATACGGCACCGATACGCTGGAGATCCACATCGATGGCATTCGCCCGCACCAAAAGGTACTGATCGTGGATGACCTATTGGCAACCGGCGGTACCATCGAGGCCTGTTTGCGGCTCGTTGAACGGGTCGGCGCCACGGTCGTGGGCTGTGCGTTCTTAATCGAGTTAACAAGCCTGCAGGGACGACAACGTATTCCCGTTGAGGATGTTTTCAGTTTGATTCGCTACGATTCGTGAGACCAAGCTATTGGCTGAGGCCATACAAAGGGGCGAGCTTGCCGCGCAGGTAGTCGGTCAACGCGGTTGGCGAAATGGGACCGCCGGTAATGCTTTGCACCAACTCCGCAGGCAAGAATCGCTGGCCATGACGAAAGATGTGCTGACTGAGCCAATCGCGTAGCGGCGTGAACTCTCCCCGTCGCACGTCGTCGTCCCAACCGGGATGCTGCTGGCGAAATGCGGCGATCCACTGAGCTGCGTAGATGTTCCCCAGGGTATAGGTCGGGAAGTAGCCGAGTGCGCCGCCACTCCAATGGATATCCTGCAGAACGCCCTCTCCATCATGTTGCGGCGTTACGCCCAGGTAGTCGCGATACTTTTCATTCCAGACGCCGGGAAGGTCTGCAACCGTCAGCTGTTCGTTGATGAGCGCTTGCTCCAACTCGAAACGGATGATGATGTGCAGATTGTACGTCACCTCATCCGCTTCCACGCGAATCAGGGATGGTTGCACGTGATTGACGGCCCAATGCAGCTCAGGAAGGGACACGTCCGCCAGTGTCTGAGCGAAGTGTTGCCGCGCGATGGGAAACGCGAACTCCCAGAAGGCCGGACTTCGTCCCACCATATTTTCCCACAGTCGTGATTGGGATTCGTGGATGCCCAGCGATACGGCGGATCCCAGCGGCATCCCAAAAGCGTCCGTGGACAATCCCTGTTCGTAAATACCGTGCCCCGCTTCGTGCATCACGCCGAAGAAGGATTCGGAAAAATGGTTCTCGCTGTAGCGAGTCGTTAAGCGACAATCGTGGGGAGCCAGTCCGGAACAGAAGGGGTGCGCACTGACATCTAAGCGACCACGACGAAAGTCGAATCCGATGGCAGTGGCCAACTGGCGCCCGAATTGCTGCTGGGAGTCCACGGCATATTGGCGGCGCAAGATTTCGACGGGGGCCGAACGGCCGCAATCGGCAATTGCTTGAACCAACGGGACCAATTGTCGCCGCAAAGCATCCAACGTTTGCGTCACTTCCGCCGTGGAAGCCTCTGGCTCGTATTCGTCCAACAGGGCATCGTAGCGGCATTGTGGGTAGCCGAGGGCCTCGGCTTGTTCAATCTTCAAGCGAACGATTTTTTCCAAGTGGGGCTTAAACGTGGCATATTGCCGAGTGCGACGCGCTTCGACCCACGCGGCTTGACCTAAGACGGATGCCCTTGCCAATTCCTCCACGAGTGATGCGGGGATTCGGCACTGCTTTTGATACTGGCGACGCAGCCACCAGATGGTCGCGCCGGCGTCCTGGTGTCGGTCCTGCGCTAACGGACCAGCTGAGAGCGACTCCAGCCACGCTCCAAGTTGCGGATCCGTTTGTCGCTCGTGCAGAAGCCCGGCCACTTGGGCCAGTTGTTCCGCCCGCCATGGTCCGGCTGGTGTCGGCATGCAGGTTTGTTCATCCCAGTGCAAAAGATGGCGTGTGGACTCCAATAGGGCCGTTTGGCGCGCATGGTGGCAGAGGCGTTCGTAAGTCTGCTGATCCGAGCTGGACATGGGGGTTGGATTCCTTCAAGCTGCTTGTAGGGATGGGCCATCTTGGCCATGCGCGATTGGCCATGCGCGGGAGTACTCCGCGCGATGACTTGTGACCCGCGCGGTGTTTTGGCACGACGAGGGGGACGTACGCATGTTGGACGTGTTGATTATTGCACCTCACCCCGATGATGCGGAACTGGGGATGGGGGGGACCATCTGCAAGTTCGTGGCTGCCGGGTGGCAGGTCGGCGTGTTGGATCTGACGAATGGCGAGCCGACGCCACACGGAAGCGTGGAGGTTCGCGCTCAAGAGACGCAGGCCGCCACCCAGACCTTGGGACTCCGTTGGCGGGAAAACTTGGGGCTGCCGAATCGCAGTCTTCAACCCACCCTGGAGGCCCGCGCCCAGCTGGCGGCCGTGTTGCGACGGACACGGCCACGTTGGCTATTTGCCCCCTATTGGGTGGATGCCCACCCCGATCATGTGGCCGCGACGCAGTTGATCGAGGAAGCCCGCTTTTGGTCCAAGCTAACCAAGTCGGACCTGCCCGGCGAGCCGCACCATCCCGCGCGGGTCTTTTACTACTTTTGCGTCCACCTGCGACTGGCGGTACAGCCTGCTTTTATCATCGATATCTCACAGCACTGGTCCACGAAGTTGGCCTCATTGGAATGCTATCGGAGCCAGTTTCTGGTGGGTCGCCCCACGGAGCCCGTGAGTTTCCTGGAGGGCCAACGCTTGCAAGCGGCACATTGGGGCCATCTGATCGGCCGAGCGTACGGTGAGCCGTTCGCCGTCCGCGAGCCGCTGGGCCTCGAGGACATGGCGAGCGTCATTTAGAGTTGTGGTGATCCATCGCACGCGGCGCCGCACGGGACATGTCGCCTTCACCGACGGTCGAGCATGCATGCCAACGGATCATCATGATTCAACGAGTGCCGTGGCGATGCTAGCGTCACTACAAACGGCATGCCTCTTTGAGTTCCTGAATCAACAGGATCGATTACAGGAAGTGTACCGAATCTGCCGATAAGGGACCTGCACTGATTTCTCGTGGTTCAATGGACGACGGCTGCGACCTCAACCGGGGCGCTTTTGCGATGCCGCTGTGAATCGAACCGCGAATTGCTACGGGGGGGCCCGTCGCATTCAGTTGGTATCAGGCATTGACCCGCGCCGCGAAATGTATCGCATGGCTGTTAGTTCTGCTGGGGCAGTCCGGATGCATGCTGGTTCCGGATGTGGTCCATCAGCCGACCTATCATAATCCATTCCCGCAGCTAGCACGGGTTGCCATTGTGCCGTTCTACAATTTGAGTACCGAGCCATCGGTACATCAGGACGAAGTGGCCATCGCCTACTACAACGAGCTGCAAAAGATCCCCGGCTTCGAGGTTGTGCCGGTGGGGGTGACCAAGCGGGCCATGCTGGACCACCAATTGGCCGGCAATTCTCCCGAGGACTTTCGCCGCTTGGCGCAGATCTTGAACGTGGATGTGGTCTTGGTGGGGGCGGTCACGGAGTACTCGCCCTACTACCCGCCGCGCCTGGGCCTGGCGGTGAATTGGTACGCGGCCAATCCGTGCTTTCATCCGATTCCTCCCGGCTATGGATTGCCCTGGGGTACCTCACAGGAAGAGTACATACCACAACCTTTGGTAGACGAAGCTGAGTTTGCTTTGGCGCGTGCTCAACTACGCACCCAAACTCCAGGTGCGGGTGGTGCGCCGGCAACGGTTGCGGCTCTAGCGGCGCCAGCCGCCGCCGCGATTGCTGCAACTCCTACGGTTGATGCCACCGCTGCAAATGAATCGACCGGGACAGAATTGCCCGCGGATTGGCCGGATCCTACAGGATTCATCCCAGAGCCACCGAGCAATACGCGCCCGACGTGTCAGCCACAGAGCGAACCGATCATCACTCATGTGCGAATCTACCACGGAAATGACGCGAAATTCACGGCTGCGCTGGAGCAGTATCACTACTTGCAAGACGAAGCGCGATTTGGTGGCTGGCAAGGCTATCTGCAACGCAGCGAAGATTTCCTCCGTTTCTGCTGTCATCTGCACCTAACGGAAACCCTAGCCGCGCGAGGTGGCGCTGGAAAAAGCGAAGTGGTGTGGCGCTGGCCGATCGGCCGATATGAGCGGTAGGAAGATGGCATGCCGCGCGACACGCTCGCCGCGTACGGCATTCGAATGGTGACGGGTGTCGATCAGGAGAAACAAGGCCGTGACTCAAGATATCAACGTGCTGGCATTGGTGAAGGGGAGTGAGCGATACATATTCTTGTACGACGACACAAGTCGTAACGAGACACTGCGCGTGCTGGGCCGATACGCGTCCAACCCGGAGCTAAGTTTCTCCTGGTACGACGCGGCGGTGCTCAGCCAACGGATTCGCCAGGACAGTGTCAAGCCTGCTGTCGCCGCAACCGCGGCCGCGCCGGCCCCCCGCTTTCGCCTGCCGCAAGCCTAAGCCCCCCTACGTACTCCCTCCCCGCAACCCCGCCTCGCCATTCTCATGGACGCCGCGATAGCCCGTTTTCTGCGTTTTATGCAGGTCGAGCGGAATGCGTCCCCTTTGACGATCAAGAGTTATCGCGAGGACTTGCAGTCGCTGCGGGAGTACTTCCAGGACGATGACGGCCAGGCGCCGTCTCCCGCGACGCTCACTACCGTAGTGCTTCGCGACTACGTGGCAGCGCTTCACAATGCGGGGTATGCGCGCGCCTCCGTGGCGCGACGAATGGCCAGCTTGCGCAGTTTTTTTCGCTTTGGACAGCGCGAGGGTTGGATTGACAACAATCCCGCGCGCCCGTTGCGCAACCCGCGAGCCGGGCGTTCGCTCCCGCACTTCCTCACCTGCGACGAACTTTCCAAGCTCTTGGAAACTCCCTCTCGCCATGAGTCCTTGGGGCTGCGCGATCGGGCTCTGCTCGAGATCATGTATTCCGCCGGGCTGCGCGTCAGCGAGTCGGTTGGCGTCAATGACGGCGACTTGGATTTGAAAGCGGGGGTCGTAAGGGTGCGGGGAAAGGGACGTCGTGAACGGTTTGGGCTTGTGGGACGCCACGCAGCCGGCGCGCTGCGGGCGTGGCTGGCGGTGCGGGAGGTACACCCACAGGCCGCTACCGGCCCCACAACGCCGCTCTTCGTCAATCGGTTCGGGCGTCGTCTGACCGTGCGCAGTGTGGCCCGTTCGTTGGAGAAACATCTGACGGTGGCGGGGCTTGATCAACGCACCACGCCACACACTTTGCGACATAGCTTTGCCACGCATCTGCTTGATCGAGGCGCGGACATCCGCAGTGTGCAAGAGCTGCTAGGGCACAAAAGCTTGCAGACCACGCAGATCTACACACATGTGAGCACCGCCCGAGTATTGGAGGTGTACGACCGGGCGCATCCGCGTTCTAAACGGCGCGGCTAATTGCGGCCATCTCCGTGGCACCGGCTGGAGCCCTAGGTCACGCGGCTTCCACGGGCTGGAAGCCTAGGTCACTGTGTTAGACGAGTCCCCGACGCACGGCCCAGACGGCCAATTGCGTACGGTCCTTGACGGCCAATTTGCGCAGGATTTTCTGAACGTGTTCCTTGACGGTGTCCACGCTGATCCCCAGCGATTGGCCGACTTCGCGATTGCTCAAGCCCAGTGCCACATGGCGCATTACCTGCAACTCGCGTGAAGTGACAAGATTATCCACATCGGACTTGGGAAATTTTTCCATCGACTTGCGGACCTTCTGCAGCAGGCTATCCGGTGCGGGCGCCTCACCGCGTGCCGCGCGCTGGATGGCAGCCAATAGCTCGTGGCGAGGGGACCCTTTGAGCAAGAAATCCTGCGCGCCCAACGCCACCGCGCGGGCAACGTACGTCGGGTTGTCGTACGTGGACAACATCACCACGGGCAATTGTGGCAACTCGCTACGAATGCGTTCCAACGCCAACAAGCCATCCGTCTCGGCCATGCGGACATCCATCACCACAATGTCGGGGCGAACGGCCAATGCCTTGGCCACGGCCTCATCGCCATCGGCAGCCTCCGCGACGACCGCTAGATCAGTTCCCTCGAATAGGCATGCCAGCCCCGAGCGAAGCATGGCATGATCATCAGCCACAAGAACTTTGATAGTCATAAATATTCTCGCCCCAGCCACCTAATGCCGCGATACCCTCCCACCGCTACCTTTATTCTAACCGTAACGCCCGGTAACCGCCAGCGATTCCAAGTGGAATGACCCCTGGCCGCTCATGGGGTGCGGCTGTGCCGTGGATGCCAATTTTGGCAGTTGTCGAGGGTGGGCGTGGCGGCCTGACAGGGCCGATTCGCCACGTGTTGACCGGGATCACCCGTAGCGTGTTGACCGCAGCCCCCTCGTAACCTATCTATTGTCGACCGCTGGCGGGGACAAGGGCCGCGATACGTCGCAGGGCAGGTACCGCCGATAACCCACTTTCCGTGGCCCGTAACCCCAGGCAACCGCGAGCACCCCATGAAGCCCGGCAATCTATTGTTGGTGGACGACGATCGTCACTTGCTCGAATCCATGTCACAGTGGCTACGGGAACAGGGGCGACAAGTGGACGTGGCCAGTAGCTGCCGCGAGGCCATTGAGGCCATCAATCGCCGCAAGTATGACCTGGTGTTGGCGGACGTCCGTCTGGGGGACGACGATGGGTTTGATATCTTGGCCTATTGTCGCGAGCACCACCCGCACGTCACGGTCACCCTGGTCACCGGCTACGGCACGGTCGAGACGGGTATCGAGGCCTTGCGGATGGGCGCATTCGACTTGCTGACCAAGCCACTGGTTGATCAAGAGTTGGCCATGTCCATTGACCGGGCGCTTTCCCAGCGCGCCGTGATCGAAGAAAACCTGGTGCTGAAGGCTCAGTTGGATTTGCGATTCGGCGTCGAAAATATTGTGGGGCACGAACCCCGTATGCAGCGTATTTTCGACATGATCGATAGCATTGCGGACACGCGGGCCACCGTGTTGATTACCGGCGAGAGTGGTACTGGCAAATCGCTCGTCGCCCGCGCTATCCATCGGCGCAGTGCGCGGCGCGATCGTCCGTTCGTCGAAGTTGCCTGCGGCGCCTTGCCGGAGTCCCTGTTGGAGAGCGAGTTGTTCGGACATGTGGCGGGTGCATTCACCGGGGCCATCGGAGACAAGGTTGGCAAATTCATGCTGGCCAATACGGGGACCATCTTCCTGGATGAAATCGGCACGGCGTCCCCCAGCATGCAAGTCAAGCTGCTTCGCGTGTTGCAGGAGTTCGAATTTGAACCCGTTGGCGGCAATAAGACATGCCGCATCGATACGCGTGTGATCCTGGCAACCAACGAGGAGTTAGGCCGCGCGGTGGCAGAGGGCCGATTTCGGCAAGACTTGTACTACCGTGTCAATGTGATCAACATCGAATTGCCGCCGCTGCGTGAACGCCTAGCCGACATCCCACTGTTAGCACGTCATTTCTTGCGCGGCGTGTGCGAGGAATCCGGTCGAGTCGTCCACGATTTCTCAGAAGACGTTTTGGCAGTGTTGCAACGGTACCCGTGGCCTGGCAATGTGCGCGAGCTGCAAAATGTCGTCGAGCGCGCCGTCCTGTTGGGTAAAGGGAGCGTGGTCGATGTAGCCGACCTACCCCCCAATGTGGCCCAATGTGCCCCCATGAGCACCCACACGACCCCTGGCCAATCGCTGAAGAATGCCCTCTCGCTTCCAGAACGCCAAATCATCATGGACATGCTCGAGACCCATAATTGGAATCGGAATGAGACGGCGGATGCCTTGGGCATCAATCGCACGACGCTCTACAAGAAGATGAAGCGGTTGGGGCTGAACCCGCCACGCCACGCCACATCCTGACAGGCGCTTCGTGAAGAGGGTGATTTCCGCTTGGGTGTAACCGCATGAGCGGTTGACCAGCCCCTGCGCGCTCCCCTATAATCCGCGCTCGGTTCGTATTTCCGCGATAAACCGGGCCCTGCGATGAAAATCCACGAATTCCAAGCAAAGCAAATCCTGCGCAAGGCGCAGGTGGCGGTTCCCCGCAGTCTCGTGGCCGCCACGCCGGAAGAGGCACACGCCGCATTCCTGGAACTGGGCGGCCCACTAGCCGTCGTCAAGGCACAGATTCACGCCGGAGGCCGGGGCAAAGGACACGTCGCCGGCCATCCCGACCACCGCGGTGTCCAGCTCGTCCGCAGCGCGGACCAAGCCGCCGCCGTGGCCCGGCAGCTGCTCAATCAGCCCCTCGTGACCATTCAAACGGGACCGGAGGGACGCGTCGTGCGTCGGGTCCTCGTCGAGGAAGGTTGCGACATCGCCCGCGAGTTGTACCTTGGTATCGTGCTCGATCGCGCGGCAGCCAAACCCGTGGTAATGGCTTCCAGCCAAGGGGGGATGGAGATTGAAAAAGTCGCGGCGGAAACGCCCGACTTGATCTTTCGCGAACACTTCGACCCGCGCGTGGGACTTCTCAGCTACCAGGTACGCAACTTGTGTCAGCAACTAGAGTTGAGCGGAGCCAGCGTGCGGAGCGCCGAGGCCTTTATGAAGGCCCTCTGTCGGGCCTTTGTCGATCTGGACGGGACGCTATTGGAAATCAATCCGCTGGTCGTCACCTCCAAGGGGGACTTACTAGCCCTCGATGCCAAGATGAGCTTCGATGACAACGCCCTGTTTCGTCACCCACAGCTGACGGAACTTCGGGACCTGGAGGAAGAAGAGCCCACCGAAATCCGCGCCAGTAAGGCCGGATTGAGCTACGTGAAATTGGACGGCAATATCGCCTGCCTGGTCAACGGTGCGGGGTTGGCGATGAGCACCATGGACCTGATTAAACTGCATGGAGGCGAGCCCGCGAATTTCTTGGACGTCGGCGGAGGTGCCGATGTGGACCAAGTGACCGAGGCCTTTCGTATTTTGCTCAGCGACTCGAACGTGCGCGCGGTCCTGGTCAATATCTTTGGCGGTATCATGCGATGCACGACGATTGCCACGGCTCTCGTGCAGGCCTATAAGACCGTCGGATTCAACGTCCCTCTCGTCGTACGACTGGAAGGGACCGAAGTGGAACAAGGACGCAAGATCATTGCCGAAAGCGGTGTTAATATCATTTCCGCCGAAGGTCTGACGGATGCGGCGAAAAAAGTAGTGGCGGTAGCCGGGTGAAACGTTTATGAGCATTCTTGTTGATCGCAACACACGCGTTATCTGTCAGGGCATCACGGGCAAGGCCGGTGCGTTTCATACGCGCGGTTGCCTGGAGTACGGCACGCAGATGGTCGCCGGAGTCACCCCAGGCAAAGGGGGCGAGTCCATGGAGGGGGTACCCGTTTTTGATACGGTCCGCGAGGCCGTGCAGAAGACGGGGGCTAATGCCACCATGATCTTCGTGCCCGCCCCCTACACGGCCGATGCCATCCTGGAAGCACTCGCGGCGGAAATCGGCGTCATCATCGCCATCACCGAAGGCGTTCCGGCGCTGGATATGGTCTATGTGTACGAGCAGGTGCGACGATCATCGTCGGTCCTGATCGGCCCTAATTGCCCAGGCATCATTACCCCCGGCCAATGCAAGATCGGTATCATGCCGGGCTACATCCATCGGCCCGGTCCCGTGGGTGTGATTAGCCGCAGTGGAACGTTGACCTACGAGGCCGTCTGGCAGCTGACCAACTTGGGCCTGGGACAATCCACTTGCGTGGGATTGGGCGGCGATCCGATTGTCGGCACTTCCTTCGTCGACCTTTTGCGCCGGTTTCAGGATGATCCCGCCACCGAGGCCATCTTGATGATGGGCGAGATCGGCGGTACCGCCGAAGAAGAAGCGGCAGCCTTCGTCAAAGCAAATGTCACCAAACCTGTTGCCGCCTTCATCGCTGGCCGCACCGCCCCCCCAGGAAAACGCATGGGACATGCCGGTGCGATCATCTCCGGTGGCAAGGGGACGGCCAGCGAAAAAATTGCCGCCCTCGAATCGGCCGGTATCGTGGTTGCCGAAAGCCCCGCCGATATGGGGGCCGCCGTGCAACGAGCAATGCACGCCCGGAAGTAATTTGGCTCACAGGCGGGAAGCCTATGCCACTGGGGCCTCGCAGGCTGGAAGCCGGTGCCGCGCTATTCGTCGGCGTAGACGACCGTGCTTTCCTCGGTGGTAACAGGCTTCGTGACCTCGTCACTGATCACCTGCGCTTGGAACCGCTTGTCACCGGCGTCGGTCGCTTGCACTTGGACGCGGAAGGTGGCCTCAGCCTGCGGACGCAATTCGGCCAACGGCTCGAAGACCACTTGCTGTTGCTGCACAACCGCCCGGGTCGCTCCCTCACCGTTAAGGTATCGCATGCCGTCGGGGACGAGCGCGGATACCCGCACGTTGACCGCCGTCTTGCTCCCCTGATTGCGCACGCGAATTTCATAGGTGGTTTGCCCCTCTACTTCGACCGGATCCTGCAAGTCGGTGACGTCAAACTCAAGAGCCGCGATACCCTCAACAATGACGGGCTTCTCCGTTGCTTCGGCCAAACCCATCTGTGCTTGGCCTTCGATGCGCAGTTTATGTTCGCCCATCTCGATCGGTAGTGCCGTGATCTGCACGGTTCCCTGTTCACCGGCTGGCAATTCCTCCAGACTCCAATGCACCGAGTGGCTGGTATCATCGTACACGCCACGATTATTGGTGTTCACGAATTTCAGGCCACGTGGCAAATGAGCCACCAATGCCAGTCCCTTGGCGGGGGCCGTGCCCGGGTTGGCCACTACGATGGAGTACGTGCCGGGTCGATCCAAGTATCGGCGGGTGGGGCCATTGACCTCGAGTTGGAGCTTTGGCGCCGTAATCTCCATTTCCGCCCGTTGCTCGGCCTGCAAGCCCCCCTCCGCCCGCGCGGTGAGGACATTTTCCAAAATGCCGGCCTGATCGGCGGTCAGCGTTAACTCCAACTGTCGGGACTCACCCGGATTGAGTCGTCCCACTTCGTATTCCAGTTGGCGTCCGGCCGCGTGCCGAAGTCCCGAGGGAACATCTTCCTCCAATACCACACGTTCCGCCACGCCGGTTCCCGGATTGGACAGGCGAATGGAAAAAACGACGTTTTCACCAATCAACACGCGCGCGGGGGCCGTCATTTGCAGTTCCAGCTTTGGACGTGTCACATTCGCACGCGCGGTTGCCGCCGCCTGAAATGTCACGTTGGCGACACTCCCAATCTGCCCCTCGGCTTCGGGCATCAACTCGACGGTCGTGGTCACTTCTTCACCCGGCTTGATGGTGCCGAGTTGCCACAGCAATGCGCCGTCGGAGGTGGTTGCTTGCGGTTTGGTACTGATTAGACTCGTTCCGTGGGGGATCTCGTCCTGCACGATAACCTGCTGCGCCGTGACCTGTCCGACGTTACGCACACGCACGGTGAACGTTGCGGGACGGCCAACTTGTATTTCGCCAGGCCCGGTCTTCTCGATGGTTAAAGCGGGCGCTTGCGGCCCTTCAAGTTCTCGCGGACCTGGCTTGCCCGTCGACCCTAGGCCATCGGCCTGGGGTGTGATAGGGACAGCGGTTGTCGGTTCCGTTGTACGCAATCGATTCCCAGTTTCCCCCCGTTGGCCGGCGGCCGTGGGCGGGGCATCAAACATTTGGGCGTCACCCAGACCGCCGTCCGGGGCGGTTATCGCAGTCGGATCGGCGTCCGGTGTTGCGGGAGCTGGGTAATCTGCGGAGTCATCCAAGGTGGCCGGAGGCGTCTCATCGAATCCAGAATTCAGCGGAGCGGGCTCCTGCGGTACCGACAATTCCGTCGGCTGGTCGTTATCGAATGACGGGGCACCCGATTCATCATCAGCCAGTGGCTGCGGACTGTCTCCCCAATCGTCCGCTGGCTGTTCTTGCTCGGCACCTGCCGGTACGACACCCTCACGAGACCGCATGGGATTTCTCGCCGAGGCGCTGCGCTCCCCCGGCACTGTGTCCCCCAGTACTGTGTCCCCCGGCACTGTGTCCCCCGGCACTGTGTCCGTCTGCCAGCCTGCTGGCGCGGACGGCTGATCATACGCACCACCGCCATAGACGTTGTCGGGGGAACCGTCGGTAGCGTGACCCGCATGCGCTGGGTCCTCGTCACCCATGGGAATGCCCTGTTCAATCCCCAGGTCGATATCCTGCGAGGCATTCGCTTCTTGGGCTACATCATCCTCCCCCGCAAAGAAGTAGCGTTGCGTCTGCGCTAAGCCGATGGCTCCCAGCGCGACCATGCCCCCCACAAGCGAAAGCCGCCGAATCATTTGTTTGGTTGAATGTGTCATAGGACGATCTCATTCTTCAGGGAATGTCAGAGTGACGGCTCGCGCCGCGCACCTACCTTCATGCCGGACCGGAACCTTACGCGGATGCTGGCGGGTGCTTGGTACCAAATTCAAGCGAGCACGGAAAGACCAATCGAGGCTTGCGACGACCTGCGGGTGCACCAGCGGAAGTGTAACGAAAGCTGGCCAATAGCTAGCCCATAGTCATCAGTCATCGAAGTGAACAGCTGCTAGCACGCTCGCTAAGCCGCAGGAATTGGCCATTCCTCATCCGCGTACCTATCAGTAGAATCGCCGCGTGTCCAAAGTTGCATGGATCGCGCCGCAGGTAAATACGGAACGTTCCCCATGAAAGTCGGCTTGGTGATTCGTGATTTCGACCCGCGCCGTGGCGGCGCCGAGGTGGCGACACACTCGCTCGCATGCTGGCTGGTACAAAAAGGGTGTCAAGTCCATGTGTTCGCCCGTCGATTCGGCCAGGAGACCGAACGCACAGGGGTGGTGGCGCATTGTATTCGCCAAGGCCATTCTCGGTTCGCATTTGCTCAAGAAGTGGAACGGGCATTGCGGCAACAGTCATGGGACGTGATTCACGACTTCGGTGTGGGTTGGTATTGCGACATATTCCATCCGCATGGCGGTTCACCGATTGGCTGTCAGCAACGCTTGGCAGAGGGAACGCAAGCAGATTGGAACTCTCACCTGTCGCGATGGCTCGGCTCTCGGCGCGCATCACGCGATCAAGCGGCCGTCTTAGCGCGCCAATTCGGCCAGCCTCACGCGACGTATATTGCCCTGTCTCGTATGACAGCCCACGACTTCCACGAATACCATGGCATCGCGACTGACCGTATCATGCAGATTTACAATGGCGTCGACACAGAAAAGTATTCGCCGAAGGTCCGTGATCGATGGCGCCAAGCACAACGACGCACGTTGGGACTGCGAGATGAGGAAGCCATGTTGCTGATCCTGGCGCACAATTTTCGCCTTAAAGGGGTGCACACGATGATCCAGGCGACCCAGCAATTGGTAGCCCAAGGTCGTGAGGTCCGGGCCGTGATCGCCGGTCGGGACAAGTCCGCGGCGGGTCGTCTGTTGCGCTGGAAGTCTATTTGGTCTCCGCACGTTCAGTTCCTCGGACGCATCGGCGACCCGCGACCGCTGTATGCGGCCGCTGATGTCTATGTACATCCCACGCGATTCGACAATTGCAGTCTGGCAGTGATGGAGGCCATGGCTTGTGGCTTACCTGTCGTGACGACGCGTCACAATGGCGGGTCCGAGCTGATCAATGACCAACGCGACGGCTCGCTGTTGACGGACCCGGCAGATTCGCACGAGTTGGCCCAACGGTTGTGCCCGTTGCTGCAACTTGCCGAGCGTGATCGTATGGGGTCTGCGGGGCGACAACAGATGTTAGATCGACCCTGGTCGCGACATCATACTCAAATTCTACGGCTTTATGAGCAAGTGGCATCCCAACGCCGGCAGCGAGCGGCTTGACCAGGGACTGAGCATACGCCAACAAGGCTTGCCACCAGTTCGCCGGCTGCCACGGCGCGCTCGCGATGGCTTTCCTGGCGTATTTTCTGGCGATGCGGTCGAGACCACTGCGACGCGCACGCTTGGACCAACTGCGGTACAGGTGCTCTGGGCCGCGTGGCCGGGGCTTTTTGCTGCGCAGTCGTGTTGGCACCGGTCGGTGGCGACGATGGCAGGCGTCCTCAATGGCCTCGCAGGTCATCCGCCATTGCAGCTCAACTTGTCGGCTACTGATGCTCTCGGCATGCTGGCGATAGTATAAGAGGATGGTCGGCAGATTGGCCAACTTGCCGATTTCCAAGAGGCGCAGCCACAAGTCCTTGTCTTGCGCCACCGTGAACCGCTCACGGTAACCTCCTAGACGCATGAGGGCCGCGCGGCGGGCCATAAGCGTGGGGTGGGGTAACCCGCCGTGACCGCGCCCTAGACGTTGTTCGATTTCATCGTTGGTCAACGGCCAGTATTCCGGACCCAAGGGTTCCCCAGCCGCATCGATCCAATAGACACAACTCCCCACGGCTACGTGGTCGAGATGGGCTCTCAAGAATTCCACTTGTCGGAGGAATCGATCGGGGCACGCTACGTCATCGGCATCCATACGCGCCACGAATTCCCCACGCAGCTGTCGAAGTCCCGTATTCAGGGATCGAGTCAGCCCTTGATGGTCCTGTCGCAAAATCCGCACCCGGGCATCTCGGTCTGCATAGGCGCGCAGGATGATAGGCGTATCGTCGTCCGAACCATCATCCACGATTATGAGTTCGAAATCCTCCAACGACTGGGTCCGAATACTGTCGATGGCCGCAGCCAAGTACCGTGCGCCGTTGTAGACGGGCATCAACACGCTGACTACCGGCAATGACACAGAATCGACTCCTTATGCGGCGTCGCGCGACGTGATCTGCTGCTGGCCGAAATTCTTCCAGAATTGCAACTCCCGATCGGCGACATGATCCAGCGAGTAGAATTGGAGCGCATCACGACGGGCGTTTTCTCCCAGCATCTTTCGAGTGGACGGATTGGCCAACAACGTACTGATGGCCGTGCGCATGGCCGCTGCATCCACCGGACAAAGCCAGCCATTGTGTCCGTGCGCAATCACGTCACGAATGCCCGTGACATCCGTGCCCAAAACAGGGCAACCACAGGCCATGGCCTCAATCAAGGCCTTCGGGTGTCCCTCAACGCGCGAAGGGAGCACGAAGAGCCGTGCGCGATTCATGTATTCCGGCAAACGATGATGCGGTACGGTCCCACACCATTCGATTCGACCGGCCATGTCACGAAAGCGCCGAGCCAATGTGGTTTGCTCGCTACCCGAGCCGATGACTCGCAGGGTGAGGGCCAACGGACGGATGGCCTCGCACAATAGGTTCAGATTTTTTTCGGAGGACAGGCGACCGACCACCAGCAAATCCACGTCGGGACTTCGAGTGAGGTTAGGGACAAATTGGTCCGTATCGACGTAGTTGGAAATAACGGCGACGCGATCAGCCTTCAGCACGCGGCGGGAGCGCACCACATTGGCCAGTCGTTCGGTGGTGACCACAACGCGCGTCGCTCCGCTCCAAACGCGGTTCTCGGTCTCAACCGCCTCAAGATGCTCGCGCGATCCAACCCCCGCCATGGCCGCCGCCACCTCGGAAGGCACGAACCCACAGCGCACCACAAGAGGCTTGCCGGTTTCGCACGCGGCGCGCAGTGCCAGTTCGCTGCCCGATAATTGATTGGTCTTCAAACTGTCCGCCGCGAGTAGTGTCCGCCGGTGGATGCGGGTGAACCACCGTTCGTACAAACGTGTGGGGAGTCCCCAGGCGTTGTGGACAATCTGGATCTCGGGAATGAGTGGTTGATACCGCCGTTCCGAGCGGCCGCCATACGTGATCAGACTGATTTGCAGACCACGCTGGGACAGCCGACGATAGATGGCCAATTCCCGATCCAGGATACCCATGCGGTCCCATGCCCGTAAGGACATGCGCCGCGAAAGAAAAACGGCCAGCCGACGAATCGATGGCACTTGCATCGCGAGCCCCTCATCTACTGTGAACCTCAGTGATCCGACTACTGTGTTCCGACTACCATCACGCCGCCCGGCGCGCGCCCGCATCGGCCTTTTGGCAGACGACCAACAACATGTGTCCCAACCGGCAGCTCCGCAGCCAATGTCGCAACAGCCCGCCGGCCAAGGGAATTCGCTGCAACACTTTCAAGACAAGTCGGGCGCCGTAAATTTCATCCGCGATCCCCTTGAGCCCGTCGTAACACGATACATCGAGGACGCGAAACCCCGCATTCTGAACCAGCGCGCAGAACTCGGGGACCGTGAACGCGTACTGGTAGAACTGCAGGACTTGGGACGGCTCCTCCGTGACAGCCGGTTCGGGAGGCTCGGGACATTGGGGATTTCTGGGGAAGCAGCCCCAGTGAACCTTGAGTTTTCGAAGCGGATGGAGATGGGGGACTGAGATGAATGCCAATCCACCCGGTCGCAAGACACGCCAGGCCTCCGACAGGAAAGTCGTGGGGCCATCCAGGCAGTGCTCCATCACGCCCAGCGAAATATAGCCGGAGTAGGTGTTGGCGGGCACGTCCAATCGTGTCACATCACCCACTTGGACAGGCAAGTCGGGCCAAATGGCTCGCACTGCGTCGATCGTTTCCATCGCAAAGTCGACTCCCTCCGCATCCCAGCCGCGCTGTCGCAGGGCCACGACATGATGGGCCAATCCGCAGCCCGCTTCCAAAACGCGGCCTTCAGGCGGCAACCAACGATGGATGGGACGCTCCAGGACGCCCAGTCGACCGCGCTCCGCGGCTCGATACGCATCACGCGTTGCCTGTAACCGCCAATGGCGATCCCAATACGCCGCGTTGGCTGCCTGGCGGTACCAGACCAGCCGGCCATTCTCGTAGGTGCGTATCTGCTGAGCGGGCGGCAAGAGACCATCCTCCCGGTTGGAGATCCTCCCCAAGCGATGCGGCCGCCAGCATATCTTGACCCACGGATTGGGTCCAGATCGAACGACCCCACGCGGCGGTTGGCCAAGAGGTCGGACGTTCGCCCAAAGAGCGTTTCATTGAAGACGGCGCAAAGTAAAGGGCGAGTACCCAAGGATACTCGCCCCTCACGGATGCAATCCAAATGTCACCGACCAAATGCTAGCTGCGTCGACGCGCCGCTGCGGCAACGCCGAGCAACGCCAAAGCGAGCAAGCTAGCGCTCGCTGGCTCCGGGACAATCGTAGCGCGGCCGTTAGCCGTGTAGATGTCCCCGCCGCCACTGAGACCAAACCGAACATTCACTTGCATATGGTTGTAGAACCCAGCCGCAGCCGGACCGGCAATCGCGGGCGGATTGAAGGGACCGTGCGTGTCGGACGGGAATACCGAGGCGACAAAGGTCGTCCCCAAATCCAATTCGGCGTTCAACTTGGTCGCACCACCATCGAGAGACAGATTATAAACCGACATTTCGGTAATGGCGTCGCTATCAACCGGAATTCCTGCGATTGGCGGCAGGGCGGTAACGGTTAGCGCGCCATTGCCGCCGTCGGTTGTGCTGCCGGAGTAGGTGTGCGAGGCAACACCGGGCGCGGGCGTGGGAACGATTCCCTGTGAGAAGGCAAAGGCAAACGTACTTGGAGCACCAAAATCAAAAACGGAAAACGCATAAGAGATTTCCGGATCGGGATCCATCAGGCCACCGACGGTCATGCTGAACTCGCCGGGCTGCTCCCACGTCC
>SXHS01000134.1 GCA_005773145.1 Planctomycetaceae bacterium
CCTGGTTCGGGATCACGCGCCTCTGGGTTCATGATCCCAGCCATCCACCTCAGGACGAGTTGGCTCGGTTTGTGCCCCTGTACACGGTCGCGGTCACAGCCGCAGCCCGTCCAACGCCGCAAGCGGAGCCGGACTGGGCGATACGGTTGGCGCACGTGATACGCGGCGCGGTTGAGCGTTGGGCTGCGGGCGTCTGTGACGACGAGGATGTTCGCATTATGAACGATGCGCTAACATTGCAATGGCTCTCGAATGGCCGTGCGTCGAGCCAAGAACTTGAACCGCTGGTCGATCACTATCGCAGGGTTGAGTTGCAGTTGCGGGCGGATCGCACCGTGGGGAGCGCTGCGGATTGGAATGAGGGACGTGATGAGCGATTGGCCATTCGAGGCACGTATACGGATTTGGGGGCGCCGGTCGCCCGAGGGGGAATTCGGGCACTGGGGGGGGCTGCAACCCGTGTGACCGAGGCGTCGAGTGGCCGTCGAGAATTGGCCGAACAGCTGTCGGACCCGCTGAATCCACTGACGGCGCGCGTGTACGTGAACCGCGTGTGGCACTATCTGTTCGGTGCCGGACTAGTGCGCACGCCGGACGATTTTGGGCATTTGGGGGAACGGCCGACGCATCCGGAACTGCTCGATTATCTGACGGCTCGGTTTATCGAGGATGATTGGTCCACCAAGCGTTTGATCAAACGATTGGTGGTTTCTTCCGTGTGGCGTCAAAGTAGCCAAGCCGGGGCCAATGCCGTGGCCCACGACCCGGAAAATCGTTTCTGGCACCATCTGCCCATGCGTCGGCTTGAGGCCGAAGCGATTCGTGACTCAATGTTGGTGGTAGCGGGACGGTGGAATTCGGCCCTCTACGGTCCCCCCATCGAGCCCTTTCGAGTGGCGGAGGATCCGCAAAAGCGATTGTTTCGCGGACCCATCGATGGCCACGGTCGGCGCAGTCTGTACCTGGAGATGACACTCATGGAACCACCGCGTTTTTTGGCCCTGTTCAACCAGCCGATACCCAAGGTCACCGTTGGGGCCCGTGACGTGACCAACGTTCCGGATCAGGCCCTGACCATGCTCAACGATCCCTTTGTGATTACCATGGCTCGAGACTGGAGTCAGCGAACCATGTTGGACCGTGCTCGCACGGTCGAAGAACGCGCGACGCGGATGTTTGCTCAAGCGTTCGGCCGTTTGCCGAGGCCAGATGAAACCGACCGTCTGGTGCGACTCGTCGAACAGAGTGCCAAGTTTCACTCACCGACGGTGGTTCCCGCAGGCCTTCGCGACACGGAACGAACCGCGATGCTCGATTGCCAGCCCGCGTGGCAGGATTTGGCCCACGCGCTGTTTAATCTCAAGGAGTTTGTATATGTCCCGTAGACCAACCGGCGGGGGGAAAAACGTCTGCTGGGGGCATGAGACGCCGGCCACGACGCGCCGGGAATTTCTTAGCCGCGCGCACATGGGATTCGGCTGGCTGGCCTTGGCTGGATTGGCAGAGCCGTGGGGATTCGCCGTCGCTCAGGAGCGCGCAGCCCAATACCGACCGCGCGCCAAGCGAGTCGTATTTCTATTCATGGATGGCGGAGTTTCTCACGTCGATTCGTTTGATCCTAAGCCGGACCTGAGTCGCTGCCATGGGCAGCCCGCGAAATGGAAACCCGATGCGCTCTCACAAGGTGTCAGCAGTAACCGGAAATGGCTGGGCAGCCCGTGGAAATTTCGCCAGTACGGCCAGTCGGGGTTGTGGGTCAGTGACCTATTTCCGCACACCGCGCGCGTGGCCGATGAACTGTGCGTCGTCCGCTCGTTGACCGGTCAATTTCCGCTGCACGGCGCTCAGTCCTTGCTCATGCATACCGGCCGAGCGACGGCAGCGGCACCCAGCATCGGTTCCTGGGTTTCCTACGGACTGGGGAGCGAAAATGAGCAGCTCCCCGGCTATGTGCTTTTGAACAATGATTGGGTTCCCAACGGCGGATCCCAAAACTTTGCCAGTTCGTTTCTGCCGGCTACCCATCAGGCGACCATGGTCCGTTCGAAGGGGACGCCGGTCGACAATATTGTTCCCGCAGACGACGTGACGCTGCAACGGACCAAGCTGGATTTTTTGCGTGAGCAAGATGAAGCCTACGCGGCGCAACGGCCAGGTCACGATGCGATTGAGTCGGCCATCCAGAATTATGAAGTCGCCGCCCAAATGCAGACGTCCGTCCCAGGGCTATGTGACGTCAGTTCCGAATCGGCCGAGACTCTGCGCCTGTATGGCGTGGACCGGACCAACGAATACGAATCGCTCTATTCTCTGCAGTGTCTGCGAGCCCGCCGCATGCTGGAGGCGGGTGTTCGATTCATCGAGATCACTTGCCCCAATACCCACCGTAACAACTCGCCATGGGACCAACATGGTGACTTAAAACATCGTCACGCGGAAAACGCCCTCATCACGGATCAACCCGTGGCGGCATTGCTGATCGATTTGAAACGCCGTGGTATGCTGGAAGATACGTTGGTGCTCTGGGCAGGGGAGATGGGTCGGACACCACATAGCTCTGGTGATGACGGTCGCGATCATCACGTCAGCGGTTACACGATCTGGATGGCAGGGGCCGGATTGCGTGGTGGTATCACCTATGGTGCCACCGACGAAATGGGCATGAGCGCCGTCGAGAACCGGGTCGACATTCATGACATCCATGCCACGATCTTGCATCAGTTGGGACTGGATCACAAGCGGCTAACGTTTCGGTTTGGCGGACGCGATATGCGCCTGACCGATGTGCATGGACGCGTGATGCGGGACTTGATGCGGTCCTAGTCCGCGCGGCAGAATCGAGCCAGTGTCAGACGAGTTCTTGGCCGATGGCAAAGACCTCGTCCGCATCGAGAACGAGGTCGGTGGCGGTGAAGAGCCGTTTGACCGCCTTCTTGTGGATCTTCATCTTCAGCCCTCCCACTCCGATGGCGCCAAAGCAGGTGACGCCTTCGCGCAATTGGGCTTGGTCCTGAATTTCGATCCCTTCGAGCCCCACAGGGGGGACGGCGTTCAGATCGATGGCGACACTGCGGGTTCCCATGCCACTCAGATCGCTCCGCGACGCCAGGGCAACCCCGGGCGCACCGCAGGCAATCAGTACATCCACGCCTCGGAGCATTTTCCCTAGAGTGCCGGGGCCGGTAGTCTCCACCGGTTCAACTTGAGCGTCTGGAACTTGTCGTGCCACATCCTGAGCCACCTCGGCCGCGCGGGCTGCCTGTCGCGATCCCACCAACAAAGTGGCCCCTTGCCGGGCCAATAAACGCGACACGCGACGGCCGACGGGACCACTTGCCGCCAGTACCAAGGCGCGTGCGTTCTCCAAACGCACATGTTTGGCTGCGCACAGCACGGCGGCAGCGGCCGTGGTATTCGCCCCATTGGCATCCATCAGCACGGACACCCGCATCGGTCCGAAAAAACAGGAAACGACCTTTTCCAGGAGCCGCTCTCCTGCCTGCACATCCGAACCGCCAATAAAGATGGCGGTGTGTTCCAAATCGGCCGGACGTCGGGTAAAAATAGCCCCATACACCAAATCGCGCACGGACTCAGGATGGATGCCGCCGTGACGCAGGAGGTGGTCCACTCCGGCATCCGCTGCCACCACCGAGTCGAATACGCTTGGGTGTGGATCGGTATCCAATTGCAACAAGATTTTCGGAATCGCCATAGGGGTCGGTCAATTGTGTAGGGTCGCAATCGGGCCAGTACCGCTCGCAGACGGTGGCCCGGTTCGTGCCCGACTCTAATCCTAGAAGCCACGGAACGGATGCGCGGCCTTCTCCTTGCCGGCAATCATCTCGTCGGCGGATGGCTTGGACTTCATGGCGCTGGCCAGGGCCAGCATGGTGGCTTCATAGTTGTACTTGTAGATTTTCTTGTCGTCTTCGGCTTCCCAATGGATGAATACACCGCAGACGATCACCAAGTTCTCGCATTCGGACTTGGAGATCACGCCTTTTTCCACGGAGTCGGCAACGGCCTTGGCCACGGCAGCCTGGGCGGGACCGAACATTTGTACGGCCTGCTTGGCTCCCTTAATGGTAACCTTCGTAATCATGACCGTCGCTGGTTTCACCGCCAGGTTGGGCTCAAGCACGGCCAAGAGGTTACTGTGACCGGAGCTCTGGCGTGCCAAGGCATTCGCGAACGCGTGGCCTACTGGCCCGTCCTTGCTACCGACCAACAGGTCGATGTGCGCGATCTCGTTACCATCACCAACCAGTGCTTCCCCAATGAACATGGACATGAATACGGCTCCCTACTAAATTGTCAGCTCGATGATACCCCAGGCCGAAAATGACTGCCATAAAGGCTTCGGCGCCTCAACAACAAGCCAAGACGATACCACATGCGCGAAGAAATGCAAGGACGGGTAACGCCGGATGGCCCTGCCGATTTGCTGATTGTGGGGGCTTCAGCTCGCGCTGCGGCCGCGTCCGCCGTGGCGGCCGGATTTCGCGTGGTCGCTGTGGACCGTTATCAAGACGTGGATCTTGTTAAGCTCTGCCCAACCCACAAAATCGACCGCTACGAAGTGGACCTGCTCCGCGTTGCCGATACGCGGGCCTGCCGATATTGGATGTACTTGGGGGCGTTGGAAAACCACCCGGCGGCCCTAAACGCGCTGGCGGGCCGTTTACCGTTGTTGGGTGTTTCCGCCGACCAAGTTCGGTTGGTGAGATCGGCTCCGCATGTGGCGCGGGCGCTGGCCCAGGAGGGGATTCCCTTTCCTCGCACGCGGCAGAGTCCACGCGATGTTCCGCAGGATGGTTCCTGGCTACGCAAACCCCAGGCGTCGTGCGGTGGCGTGGCGATTGAACCTTGGTTCGGAACTCTGCACACAGACACCAACCGATCGTCCCGAGAATGGTACTACCAACAACGCGCAGCAGGCTTGCCCTGCGCGGGACTCTACGTCGCGTTTTCGGATGAGACTCGGCTTTTGGGGGTGACGCAGCAACTCCTTGGGCAGACTTGGTGTGGCGTGCGTGGTTTCCGCTACTGCGGATCGATCGGACCACTCGCGCTGACTGGCACACAAGAGCAGCGTTGGCGGCGGTTGGGATCGGTGGTCGCGGCCCGGTATGGTTTGCGCGGCGTGTTTGGCATCGATGCCATGATGGAACGGGATGAGGTGCTGCCGATCGAGATCAATCCCCGTTACACGGCCTCGGCGGAAGTGGTCGAGCGGGCGACCGGACAATCCGTGTTGGGGGCGCATGTTGCCGCGTGCGTACCCACCGACAAATGGTTGGATACCTGGGCCCTGCGTGCCGTCCCGCCATTGGGCGGAGGTGCCGCTAACGATTACGGGATTCAGTCTCCCGGTACCGTCGTAGCTGGTAAGGCCATTGTCTATGCCACGACATCCATTACCATTCGTGACAGCTGGGTTGGACACTGGCTGCAATTGCCAGATGACGCCCGAGGGCCGCAGGTGGCCGATATCCCCGCGCCCGGTACTCAGATCGCGGTGGGCCACCCGATCGCTACGGTATTGGCGGATGGGAACCGTCTCGAAGATGTGCGCGAACGGCTCCAGGCCCGCGCCGAGAATCTGTACGGCTGTGTAGAGTGACACGAGAGGAAACCATCACGATGGCATTGGATGTGAGCCGCACGGGAGACGATCCCCTGCGAGTGGTCGCGTTCGATCTGGATGGACTAATGTTCAACACCGAGGAAATCTATACGGATGTTGGGGGACAACTCTTGGCACGCCGCGGTAAATCCGTCACCCGCGAGCTTTTGGACCAAATGATGGGTCGACCGAGTCCGGTTGCTTTGCAGATCATGATCGATTGGCATGATCTGGATGCAACGGTTCCCGAATTGGAGCAGGAATCGCAAGTTCTATTTGAGGATCTGCTAGAGACGCGATTGGAACCGCTCCCCGGTCTCCTCGCGCTCTTGTCGGCATTGGAATCGGCCGGCGTACCTAAGGCGATTGCTACGAGCAGCCGTCGGGTGTTGGTGGACCGCATTCTTGGCTTGCAGGCGATGCATGCGCGGTTTGATTTTATTCTGACCTGCGAGGACATTGTGCACGGCAAGCCTGATCCCGAGATCTATCGGAAGGTCGCCAATCAATTCGGCGTGCCGTCGAAGCAGATGTTGGTGCTGGAAGATAGTGAAAATGGATGTCGCTCTGGAGTCGCGGCGGGTGCGTTTGTGGTGGCGGTGCCGGGGCCTCACACGTCCCGCCATCAGTATCCCGGTGCTGCTATCATCGCCGACACACTCCAAGATCGCCGCATTTATCATGCGCTGGGACTGCCGCCCGTGGCATAGGCTTCTAGCCTGTGAGAAGTGGCATAGGCTTCTAGCCTGTGGTGATTCTTGCAGAATGCCGCCATCGGCAGGCAAGATGCCAGCATGCCGGCGCAGCCACAAGGCTCGTCAGGCTCGAAGCTTGTTTCACGTACCGGGAATTGCCCGAGATCCACGAGATCGCCTTGACCGTTTTGTCGCGTGCTGAGTACAGTACGCCCGCGCTGCCTCCCAGCGGCACGGATCACGCCTGCGGGAGATCGCGTAGGACGGACCATCTGGATTGGCAGGGGTGACTCGATGCGAAAGGAAGCGCGAACGTTGAATACCATTGGAGTGATTGAAGCGGGACGCGACGACCGCGATCCCGAGGCGGCTGTCCGCATCGCCCGTCTCGCGTCGCGTCGTCTGGGCGGCAAGCCGCTCTTGGAATGGTTGGTGCGCCGTGTGTCGGAGGCTGACCATCTACAAGCGGTGGTCGTATTGCTGGGGGATTCGGCGCATGACCAGCAATTGTCAACTCTCGTCCCCTCGGACGTACCGGTGGTCCATTGTGCACAGCCATCGACCGCTGCCCGGCTCGTGACGGTATTACAACACCATCCGGCGGAGGCCGTGGTTCGCGTGCGTGTTCGAGACCCGTTCGTGGATCCCCACCTCATCGATACGCTCATCGATACCGCGCGTCGACATCCGGGATGCGACTATATCGGCTATCGATTTCCCAATGGCGAGCCCGCGATGCTGTCCAAGGTGGGCATGTTTGCCGAGTGGTGCCATACGGACACGTTGAAGAAATTGCTGAACAACCGGTCAATGCCGCCATGTCGAGGAGAGTTGACCCACTATTTTGAAACACATCCCGACGCATACCGCTTGCGTTGGGTACCGATTCCGGCGCAGTTGAATCGGCATGACATGCGACTCTCGATTGGCGGCCAGGATGACTGGGACCATGCTGAGCAGATCCTCGATGCACTGGGGCCAGACGATTTACATTGGCGACGCATTGCCGGCTTGTTGCACCATCAACCGCGGTTGCGGGAACGCATGGCTCGATTGAATCAAGCCGACGCCGCATAGGCGACCTTTGCTTGGAGCGTTGCCGCGATCTCTGCGCTTACGATATCCGCAGGTCCACTCGAAAGGATTCGAGCCCCATGGGAATCTTAGGTCGACTGCTGTCCGATGGATCGGGCCTGGCGAGAGACGTCCGGCGTCCTCTGCCCACTGTGACACCGGCGGCACCGGCGCGTGATCGAGCCGCCCGTGAGGACCGGCCGGGCCCCATGGACGCCTCTGGGGTTGCCCCGGCATTTGTGTTTGGGACGGCGGGAGTCCTGTACGACGATACCTTGAATTGGCGCTGGTTGTCGCAGCGGTTGATGCGTCTGGGTCTGCCCTACGACTTCCAGTCGGTCTACGATCGTTGGTACCTGATGTGGAGTCCTACCTGTGCGGCGACGCCCGAGGGGTTCGCCGGCGCGCTGCGCGGATTCCTCGGCCAGCTCGGGCTTACGGCCGGCCAATTGGACGAGGTCTTCGCGGCTTGCCACTTGCGGCTTGGTAATGGCGAGCATGGTCTGGTGGCCCTACCCGGCGTGGCATCCACATTGGCCCAGCTGTCCGCAGATGGCCTGGAACTCGCGGTCGTACATACCGGACCGCAGCCGATCGCCTGTGTCCGGCACCAGCTGGCCCATTTGCAATTGGATTCGTACTTGCCACACGTAGTGGCGCGACCGTTGGCTGCGGATAGCGCAGCGGCGTGCGAACCGTTTAAAGAAGTCGCCCGGTCACTCGATCGGTCACCGGACGCATGTGTATTCGTCAGTGCGCGTCTGCCGGACCTAGTATGTGCGGCCGCTGTAGGGATGCGCACTGCTTGGATAGGGCGAGCGGGGCATGACGGGACTGTATCTGCTGACGAAGTGCCTACTGGCGATATGTGGCTTCAGCGATTCGATGACTTGTTGCGCATCGCACGCCCCGTCTCCCGGGCCCGGGCTGCCTAGCGAGCGGTTGCGGGGCGCGCCCGTCGCTGTGTCTGTTTTGAAACGGCACCCCTTGGGATCTTCGTGTCCTTGGCTTGAGTGCCTCCACTCATTTCCCTCGCTGACGCTTCGGGTTACGGGTGACTTACCTCATTTCCCTCGCTGACGCTTCGGGTTACAGGTGTCTTACCCCCTGGGCGCACGCGAGCCATCACCGCTTCGCCGTTCCGTATTCGCGGCAATCCATGCTTCGAGTTCGTCCCAATCGACCGGTGGGAGCTGGGACAAGTCGGGTCGCAATTTCACGGCATCGCGGATGTAGATGTGCCGCAGTTCGGCTTGGTGTTTTTCTGTATTCCAGTGCACCAAGATCCGGATACAACAGGGGAGCGAGCCGGGTACTGAGATCTCATGCGTGCAGAGCAGGGGGACATCCAGCCAGCCCATTTGGCGGGCCGCCAAGGCGGGGAACTCCGCATTGAGATCGGGCGTGGTACTAAAAATCGCACTCGCCACGTCGGTCGCGTCGATACCGTTTTCGCGGATCATCAGCGCCAACAGTTGTCGCGTCGCTGCCAGTATCTCCTCGCGATCGTTGGCTAAAACCGTCGTTGCACCACGGACACCGCGACAGGCCATCATGCCATCTTTCCTTCCAGAAACCAACTATTCCCGTGAACTCGAAGTGCTGGCCCCGCCCGGCGAGCCGGAGGAGCATGCGTTCGAGGCCACACCTAGCTTACAGCGTTCTCGCACGGTTTGTTCCAAGTGATGGACCACATGCTCGGCGGTCATGCCATCGGTGCAGACCTCCCAGGCGTCGTCGGCCGCGACCAAGCGTCCCACGGTTCGCGACTGGTCTCGATGATCACGCTCGTTCTGCTGCCGTAGAACTTGTTCCAATGAGATGACATCCCCTCGCGCCTGTAATTCGCGCCAACGTCGTTCGGCACGTTCCTCTGGGCAGGCGGTCAGGTAGAACTTGCAGTCGGCGTTCGGAAAGGCGACGGTTCCCTGGTCTCGTCCTTCCGTTACGTAATTTCCCGCACTCGCGATGCGGCGCTGTTGCTCCACAAGTAATTCACGCACGGTCGGATGGTCGGCCACAAAGTGGACCACCTCACTCACTTCCGTTGCGCGAATCGCGTCACTCACGTTCTCTCCATCGAGGTACACCCCTTGCTCATCTAAGTCCAGGCGAATGGCACGGGCGACCTCTACAACGGCGGGCATATCATGCCAATCCATTTGGCGGCGCAGAACGGCTAAGGCGACCGTGCGATACATGGCACCCGTATCCAGAAAACGAAAGCCCAATCGGGCGGCCAATTCCCGTGCCACACTACTTTTACCGGCACCCGCCGGCCCGTCAATCGTGATGATCATGACTGTTCAGGTCTCGCATCCCTAGTCGTGGAAATACCACCCCATCACAATCATTCCCACTTTAGTTCCAGATCCAGCCACTGGTAGTCTGACATATCGACCACGACCGCACCATCGCGGATCGAACACTCGGACAAGAGCCGCCCCTCCAGATCGACTTCGTACGCCGATGTGATCGGGCGAAAGGCGCGGAGCGTGACCGGCCCGCTGCCGGGGCGCGTCCGGAGGAGGCGGAGGCGCGCACCCCCACCATCGGAAGTGGTGGGCGTCGACTCGGACGTCGGGTTGGTCACCGGTTGCCAGTGGGTGACAATCACCGATCTCGCGTCGATGTGAAACAGCCAGCCGGTTGATGCTTGATCGGGCCCTCGCACGTCTGCAATCGACCAAGGCCCGGCCAGCCAATGGAGTGCTTCGGCCGCCGTTTGCTTCAGCCCAACGCCCACCCCCAGGCGAAATTGCCGTTGGCTCTCGCCCGGCACGACCAACATCGTATCCAGTACGTGCGACTCGCTCCGTACGTGATAGGGGAGTCCCCCCGTCAAGATCGTGATGGCTGACTTCGCCTCACCAAACTCTAAAAACAACGGTGACTCCAGTCGTCGCGCCGATGTGGGAATGCACATCTCGTGCAAACTGCGAATCAGCACCGCGGAGGCATTCCCCCAGGCAAATCGACACGCGTAGTACGACTTCCACGGGTCCCCGTCCGGCAGATGAGGGATGTCCAGAGTTACCGATATTTCCAAGATGCGGCTGGCTCGCTGGGCGGCATATTCAGTAACGAATCGGCCATACGTTTCCTGTGTCGGACCGATCAACCGGCCGTGGGTGCGGATCATGCCTCGATTGGCGTCATTCGTAACGGTTTCAATACCGTCGACCGAGATGTCCGCGAATGCGGGATGCGCGGCATTATGGCCGCCGTCCTTCGCTTCCCGTCGAAAGGCCAGCTTCTGCGACAAGAGGTTCCCCCGTGTTTCGTAGCTGTACAGCGCGTGCAATCCGCCCGTGTGCGGATCCACGTGGGCCTCGAAATGCTCATTGGAAAGTTGCAGCTCACGTGCCAGGGGTGGATGGGTTCTTGCCTTAGACCCCGTGACAGCGCCGATGGCTGCGAACAGGCTGCTCTTTAGCCCTTTCACTTTGGTTGCTTCGGGCGCGTTGGGACGCGGGTTCTGCGGCAGCCACGCGTACCCCAGTGCGGGTACTTTCACGACCTCGGCTTCATGCAGCAGGCATGTGACAACCGGGTGCGGATTGATCACGAGCCGTCCCAGGGTATCGCCACGCAGGGCTGGCAGCAACGCGGCAGCCAATGCTGTGGCGGCCGTGCGCTGCGCGTTCTGCAGATCGTCATCGAGAGTCGTGGGACTCGGCACGCTGTCTCCGGTCTCGATTTCCCGAGGCGCAGCCTCCAGTGAGTCGTCCACGCGGAGGCTCAGCGAACGGTTCATGTCTTGGGCCAACGTGTCTTGGGCCAAGTGGTCCATGTCTGGCCGTTGCAGCAAGTGGGCCCAGGTGTGCATGGTCTGCCAGCGGTGGACCTCAGCACGCCGCCGCCAGTATTGGACGACTCTGGACAGTGGATCGGCCAGCTGTCGTGAAACATCTTGCCGCAGGTAGGGGGACTGATAGTCGTCCACACGGAACTGCTCCACATAACCGGCGTCGGCCGCTTTGTGGAAAAAATCCTCAAAGGTCACCAATTTGCCCAGCGCCTTCGTGTAGTGCGCGCACCGCCGCAGATCGGTGATCCAGGGGTTTGGTCGACCCGCCCAGCGGGCCAGCACGATCGTGGCGACGTAATCGGATTGCATGGCGTCGGCGATCGTATTGGCCAGTTGCAGAAACGTCTCCGGCCGCTCGGCGTCCAGTGGGGCCCGGGCCAGCGCATCGATCGTGCTGCCATCCGGCCCCTCCCAGCGATGACGACCTTGACGGCCTTGAGGAAAACGGCCGTCGTCCAAAGTCGCGTGCCAGGCGTTGCGATAGCCCACCTTTCCCAGCACGAGTGGGAGCAACAACGTGAGCCCATACCGTCGACGACCAAACGTCTCCGGGGCTTGGCCCAAGTGTTGGGTATAGGTGGCGTGCCCGGCGGTAACCTGCTCCAACACCGACTCACACGAGAGCACGGGATCCATCGTTTCACGCAGTGGGCCGGCCAAAATGCCGCATAGATTGGCCTCCAGCCGTTCCCGCAGACGGGGCAACTCGGGAGACCCGCTGGCGGCCCACCGTGCCAGGGTGGCCGCCGGCAGGAGCCACGTGAGGGCCTGCGGTTGGTCCAGGTCGGCTGCCAGGCAATCGCTGGACGACTGAGGGGGCACGACCGCTAGATCCAGCAGATGGACCTCCACGGGATAATAGTGGTCCCGCTCTTCGGCCAACATGTCGAAACAGGCACCCAGCGCATCGCGACATTGGGTCGGTTCGTCGGCCAGCGCGGCGTCGGCCGCCTTCAGCAATTGCTGCAGAAACGACTCTTCGTTCAAGCGGCTCGTGTAATGCATGCGGTGGGTCAGGACCCGCAATTGCAGGTAGCAGTAGCCGAGCGCCAAAAAGTCCCACTCGATCGCCCCGTCGGCCAGATTCCCGACTTCCGTGCCGAGCAATTCTCGCAACAGTTCTTGTCGATCCGTTGTGGATACGACGGTATGCCTGGGAGCCTGTAGGATCCGGTCGGCGACGGCAGCTGGAAGTTGGGCGAAGGTGGCATCGGAAACGACGATGAGATGCCCGTCGAGTGGACTGGGAACGGAGCTGGGGCCACACCAGCGGGGCGGCTGGCGGCAGTCCGCAACCAGCCTCGGATGCCAGAGGCTGGTAAAGCTGGCCAGCAACTGTTCGGCTTCCACTCCGCGCACGAGCCGAACCGATTCTTCCAGGGTCTCGTGCGGCAGGACCAGCAGCGACTCCAAGACGGCCTCCATGGGGCGTATTCCGATTGACGGGACGGGTCGCGGCGTCAAGCCCACGCCGCGGGCTCGGGCCGACATCCACCATAACCACTCCACCCAACATCGTCGAGGTACGGCGGCGGCCGAGTGAGGACGAAAGGGACCGTTCTTGGTATCTGGACGGACGATTTGGGCGGGTTTTGACGGGTTTTAATTGACATGACACGGCCTCGATCGATAGACTGAAAGATAGAGAGGCTCTTGTCGGGAACGGAGAAGTGATGCATGGCCAATGAGCGTGGGGTCTGGGGGATCGATATTGGCCAGTGCGCACTCAAGGCCATGCGTTGCGTGGTGGACGATTCGGGCAAAGGCCTGGTGGCCAAGGCCTTCGATTACATCGAGTACCCCAAGATCTTAAGCCAGCCTGACGCGGAGCCCGAGCTGCTCATTCGCGAGGCGGTGACCCAATTTCTCTCACGCAACTCGTTGCGGGGTGACAAGGTGGCCCTGTCGGTTTCCGGCCAAAGTGGTTTGGCCCGGTTCATCAAATTGCCCCCCGTCGAGGCCAAGAAGATCCCGGATATCGTCAAGTACGAAGCCCGCCAGCAAATCCCGTTCGCCCTTGAGGAAGTGGTTTGGGATTACCAGCAGATGCCGGGGGCCAGCGAAGAGGATGGCTTCGCCTTGGAGACGGAGGTCGGCCTGTTCGCCATGAAGCGGGACCAGGTGTTCCGCGCGATCAAGCCACTGGTCGATGCCGAGGTCGAACTCGATGTCATTCAGTTGACGCCCATCTGCATCTACAACGCCATGGCGTTCGACTTGTTGTCCCAGGTTGAGGCGGGGCGAGATTACGATCCCGACCAGCCGCCCGAATCGATTGTGATCTTGGCGATGGGGACGGAAACCTCGGACTTGGTGATCACCAACGGCTATCGGGTGTGGCAACGCAGCATCCCGCTGGGCGGGAGCCACTTTACAAAGGCCCTAACCAAGGAACTCAAGCTCACCTTTGCCAAGGCCGAGCACTTAAAGCGACATGCAAACGAGGCCGAAGACCCCAAGGCCCTATTTCAGGCCATGCGATCGGTTTTTGGTGACTTGGTGACCGAGATTCAACGCAGCTTGGGGTATTTTCAGAATATCGATCGGACAGCGCGGGTCGGCCGGTTGGTCATGTTGGGGAATGCCGCCAAATTACCCGGATTGAAACAATATTTGACCAGCCGCCTGGAACGGGATGTGGTGGTCCTGGACGCCTATCACCGCCTTTCCGGCGCGCCCGTCTTATCGACCCCTGCCTTCGCGGACAACTACTTATCCTTCGCCGTGTGTTATGGGTTGGCCCTGCAGGGGTTGGGCAAAGGCAAATTGTCGACAAATCTCGTCCCGCGCGAACTCATCACTCAACGCATGATCCGGATGAAGAAGCCCTGGGTGGCCGCCATCGCTGGCGTGCTGATGCTGGGGCTGGCGAGCCACTTCTTTTTCCGTTGGGATGCCTGGCATGCCGTGCATCCGGCGACCGAGGTGCGTGGGACCAGCTGGACCAATATTTTTTCGCAGGTGGATAAGCTGCAACAGGTCAGCCAGGGACATGTTAGCACCGACACACAACAGGCCACCCAATTGGCCCAGCTGAACGACTTGGGGGAGGGGGCGGTTGGCACCGTGGACGGTCGGCTGCTCTGGCTGGAATTGTTCCGAGCCATCAACCACTCCCTGCCGGTGGACGAGAAAGAAAAGAACGCGAGTGCGCCGTTACTCAACCAGACGGATTGGCCCCTGCAGCAACGAAAACGACTGTACATTCACCACGTGGAATCGGAATATTTTGCCGATTTAGCGACCTGGTTCACACCCGCAGTTAAAACCAAATATGTCGAGGGGCTGCGTACGCAGGTCCCGAAGCCCGCCGATGCAGCCGTCGTGGATCCGGTTACCGGTGCCCCTCTCGCTACGGAGGGGGCTCCAGCACCGGCAGGTGTTGCGACGGCACCACCTGACGCATTGACCCCGGCGGAGAGTGCTGCAGCAAGTCCCGCAGCTGATCCGACGTTACCACCGGGCAACGGTACCATGACCGGCGGTGCACAGGGGCCTGATGTTGCTGGCCCCAAGGGCCCGGGTTGGGTCATCGAAATCGGTGGCTATCATTTCTATAATTCTGCCGAGGACATGTCGAACTGGGGAGCGCAATTCGTGCGCAATACGCTGCTCAAGGAACTGGAGAACGGCGAGGTGGAACTCCCCGTGCATGATCCCCAAACGGGAGAGACACGAATGGAGTCCTTTAAGTACAAGGAATTGGGGATCGAGTACCCCACGATCGTCATGCAAGAGGGGCCGAAGACCGCGTACAATGTCCCCAACCCGGACTATCAACCACCCAAAGACGAAGGGTTGACCGGCACGGGTGTGGACACCAAGGACTCGGCTTCGGAGGATGCAAAGCGATACTTGCAGGGTGTCAAGGTCTACCAGTTTTGGGTGCAATTTTCCTGGACCCAAATCCCTGTGACCCAGCGACTGAAGAACCGGATCTCACCGCCAGCCGCTGTCGGCGCTGTGGGGGACACGACGGGCGGCACCATGCCCTAAGGGGAGATGTTCGTGGACCAATTGAAGGCCTTCTTGATCATTCTGAAGCGGCAGCATTTTTGGGTGCTAAGCGGCTTGGTCGTGCTATTATCGATCGTCGGCTGGTTTCTCGCCGTGTCTTCCTTAAAACAAGAGCAGGCAAAAAACGCAAGCGATATCGAGTCCAAGCGACAGTCGGCCTCGCAGGTTCGCAGCGTCGAAAACCATCCCAATGACACCATTCGTGGGCGGATGGAGGCCCTGATCAGCGCTCGTAAGACGGAGGTGCTTTCGGCTTGGCGCGAACGGGATGCGCAACTCCGGACCCAGTTGCAGTGGCCAGCCGTATTTGATGAGTCGTTTGTGGAAGTTGTAGCCAAGCTGCTGCCGGTAGAGGTCAAGCTGCCGTTTCCCCTTCCGGCCACGCAGCAAGAGCCACTGATACTGGTCCAGCGCGAGCATTACAGGGACTTCATCGGTCCAGAATTGCCGACGCTGGCCGAACGGATCGGTGCCGTGTGGGCACCTACCGCTACGGGTGGCGGCGGCGGGGAATTTGGGAGTCGGGTCATTGCGAGTGCGGGGGGCGTTTCGAGTGGCATGATCGTGAACTGGAATTCGGCCAACCAAGCCGAAATTGAGCAGCAGCATTTCACGTGGGGCGGCCGCTCCGGCGGATCGAG
>SXHS01000135.1 GCA_005773145.1 Planctomycetaceae bacterium
CAGGCTGGAAGCCTATGCCACTTGGAACGCGAATGGATACGGCTAGCCACTGGCCTGTTCGGTATCGGAACCGACCTGTCGCGCCTCTTCCTCCTCCAAGATGATAATCCGCGGCGTGACCATCATCATAAGGCTCTCGGTCTGACGACCGATCCCCACATTGCGGAACAAACGATCGATGTAAGGTAGTTTGCTCATCAACGGAACACCGCGCTCGACGCGAGATTCGCTCAGACGTTTAATTCCGCCCAACAACACCGTCCCGCCGTCCGGCACGCTGACCGTAGTGCTCACCGTGGTGAAGGCAAATGTGGGGAGTTGAACGGTCGTGCCTTCAATGACCTCTTCTTCTTCGTTGGTCACCGTATCCTCGGGATCCGTCGGATCGACAACGGTGGTACCGGTGTTCGACGACTTGCGTCCGGTGAAGGTGAACTCCTCTACCTCGCCGATCTTGCTGAAGATGGGGACGAGTGTCAAACGGATGAACCGTCGGTCTGACGAAACAACCGCCTGTACGCTGAGTGAAGTACCTTCATTGAGCACGGTGATAATTGGTTGGTGCGCCGCAGCGAAGTCGCCTACGACGGGAATCACACTGGTGACGAACGGCCGAGATGATGTGTCACTCACGAATGCTTGCTGACCGTTAAACAGAGTCACCTTCGGGGCCTGCATGACGTTGCTTCGTGTGTCGCCCTGGGCAGCCTGGATCACGAAGAACGCCTCGATGTCGCTCAAAATGGCAAAGCCAAAGTTCGCAGCACTTCCCGGGTCGAAGCCACCAAACTGGGGTTGGGAGGCCCCGAAGCTCCCTTGTGTGAAGCTCAAGTCGAGGTCAGCTGTGGGCTGACCCGTTGGATCAAGACCGACCGTAATGGCCGGCCCGTTGTCATCGATGTTGCCGGACACCAAGTCGCTGCGAGCCACGCCACTGTTGTCATCAATGTCGAAGTCAAAATCGACGCCCACACGCTCAAAGAAATTGTCGCTCAGGGTGATGAAGCGAACTTCGATCGTTACCTGCAGGTCCTGCAGCCGCCGCAGTTGTTTCAGCAGATCAGCGATTTTTTCGTGAGCCTCTTGCGTTTGGCTAATGACCAGGCTGAGATTGCCGTCGAATGGCTCAATCGCCCCCTGACCGCCCTGGGCCAGACAGGAGTCCGGCTCGATGGTACTCTCAATGAGGGAAATCAGCGAATCAAAATCTGCCTGCGCGCCTCCGCCCGCACCACCCGGACCGTAGGGCACGTTTTGGGGGGCCCCACGCTGGACGGCACCTCCGCCGGCATTCCCCAACTGCTGGGAAAGGATTGACGGCTCCACGTTGCCCCCCCCAGCCGGTGTATCTTGGGCGATGGCCAATGGCACTTGCTGGACGGTACCGCCAACCAAGCCGGTGGCCTGGGCCTGAAACGCATCACGAATGGCACCGGGGAGTCCGGTGTCGTAGCTGGGACTAAAATTGGGAATCGGCGTGATGAGATCCGCCACATGATAGGTATGGTGAACGACTTCGGCACGCCTTTCCTGTTCACTCGTGATTCGCAGGACCTCGTCCTGAATCACAAACCCCAGTTGCAATGGCGAAAGAATCAGGTTCAGTACACTCCGCAACGAGACGGGGTTCCGGAGTGTCAGCGATACGGTTTCATCACTCGTGACGCCTTCTGTTTTCAGTCCTTCTTCATCCAGGTAGATATTGACTTGCGACGTGTCGGCCAGCTGCTTCGCCACATCTCGGAGCGTGGCATCCTTGAAATTCACGTTGATTTTTTGATCCAGCGACTGACTGATGCCAATCTCCGCTTGGGTCATGTGGCTTTGCTGTTCGCGGAGGGCTTTCTGCCGCGTCTTGGAGAGTTCGCCCCAAGCCTTGGGGAATTCGACAGGAAACCGATCGTCAAATGGGGTCCCTGATTCGTCAGTTGCCCCCAAGGCCCCCAACGTTCCCACATTGACCTGGTCGGCGCGGCTAATATTCGCAGCCAATTGACGTGCAAACTGCACCTTCCAGGTCATGTTCACTACGACGGGATTCTCGGGATCAAGTGCTCGAGCTTGCTTGGCCTTGACTTCGGCCTCGGCGAACCGGTTTTCCTTCATGAGTCCGTTAAATTCGTCGACCAGAGCCGCCAATTTTTCTTGGCTCCGTAATTTCTGTTGGCGGGTACGATCGATTTCGTGCAGCACTTGTCGATTGCGTTCGTCCAATTCAATCCGGGCGCGGTTCTGTTCAATGTACTTTTCAATATCTTCCATGTGGCGATCGACACGTGCGAGCAGTGGTGCCCGTCCGGCATCGTCCACTTCGGCCTCGACCACCGAACGCCGTAGTTTCTTCATGCGTTCCCAGGCAGCGAGTGGATCGGACTCTCGTTGGCGAATGGCAGCACTGGCCTCGCGTGTTACCTCATGGAACAGTCGGTTGATGGTCTGCTGGGATTCCGCCAATGCCGCAGGGGGTGCCGAAGGAGCCGAAGGCTGTGCCCCTTCCTTAGCGGTTGCGGCCAAGCCAGGGAGCTGTTCTTGGAGTCGTTGACGAATGCCCGGATCGAGTTCCTCGCGACGTTCCCAGGCCTGCTGCAGCCAAAGTCGAGCGGCTTCCAAATCGTGCCGAGCGAGCGCCTCCGCACCTTTCTGATACAGCTGCA
Source organism: Planctomycetaceae bacterium (assembly GCA_005773145.1). Taxonomy (GTDB): domain Bacteria; phylum Planctomycetota; class Planctomycetia; order Pirellulales; family Pirellulaceae; genus SXHS01. Next base: position 2,655 of record SXHS01000135.1, read on the forward strand.
TGGCATCCAGTACCGGAGCAGCCGCTGCAGCGGGGGGGGGCGTCAGGGCATCCTCACCAGTCGACGCGGTGGGAGATGGCGAAAGGTCGGGGAGGCTGGCAGGTGACAATTCCGGAATATCTTCGGGTCCCGCCGCTGCTGCGGGTTCGTCCGAAATCATCCGCGCGGTCGCCTGCGGAGCTTGAGGGGCGCCCGCCGGTTCGGCTGTGCCGAGTGTCGCGTTATACGACGTGTCGGTATCCGCATTGTAGGTGCTATGCACGACCGGTGCTAATCCGGCAGCCTCAGTGGCGTTGTTCGCGGGAGCTGGAGTTGCCGCCGTTTTAGCTGGATCCTGGCCGGGCGTGGGTACCGAGCCTGGCGCTGCGCGGCGATTACGATGTTGGCTCAGCTCGACCAACATCATCCAGGGCCGCACCTCACCTGGGCCAAAGGCTTCTTCCGGGACTGAAATGGCGTTGGCCTGTTCCGCCAACTCCTGTGCTCGATCCCACTGTCCTTGATTCAATGCCGCTTGCGCTTGGGCCACCAGCTGCTTAACCTGAATGTGGGCCGGGAGATTCTTGCCGGCCGCCATTCCACGTGACGGCGCCGCGCGGTGATCTGCCTGAGGATCCGCAGGACCCTTCGCATGCGGAGATGAACTTGCCGGCAACGGTGATCCGTTGCGTTGGACGAACGATAGTGAATTATTGGGCAATGGGGGCGCCGGAGTAGTCGCGTAGGGATTCTCCACGATCTGCGAGGCGTTCGGCTCAGTTGCCACTTTTTCCAAGCGGTCCATGGGAGGGGGCGAGTCTCGTAAAATGGCGGGGATCTGTTCTTCGTGTTGTGCCAGGGCGGCGGCGTTGGGTCCTTGAGGCGCCGACGGATTGGTCGCCTTGGGCTGCGGGGCCAATAACTTCGGCGCCACGCCGGCCGCCATCAGGTCATTCGCCAGTCGTTGCGGTGAGTCCTCGTCGTCGGCGAAAGTCACATTCAGATCGATTGCCTTGCGGTACCAAGCCACCGCAGCGGCCGTATTTCCATTGCGTAGTGCTTCGCGGGACTTGCGTAGGTAGTGATTGGCTTGAGGTTTTTCCGCATTCTCGGTCGCGGACAATAAATTCGGTGCCGCGTCTTCGCCTGTCCCTTCACCCGAAACCCGTTTCGACGGAGCAGCACGGTCGGCGGTTGAAGTCTCGACGTCGCTCCGTAGCTTCGGCAGTGGCGCTCGCCGGCTGGGAGACGCCAGTCCTTTTTCTTTTTGCGCCTGATTGAGTTCTCGTCGTAGTTTTTCCGTCGTCAGCGCAAAGGGATTCAGGGTCGCCTTGGGAGATGTTCCAGATGCCTCGGCTTGCTGCAATAAGGATTCTGCCAACTCATACTTGCCACTGCGAATAGCGCTTTGTGCTTTCTTGAGTACCGCTTGGTTCTTGCGTCGCTGTTCGGGCGATTCCACGGGTCCGGCCAACACACGAATCGCGGGACCCTGCGTCGTATGAATGGGAACTGCCTGCGCGAGGCGCGGCGATCCCAGCAGGATCAACGGGGAAAGGCACATGCCAATGGCCGCGTGCCACGCGTGTTCCACAAGAACGTTTTTTAGGCGATTCGCTTTCGTCACGGATGCACCAGTGTGTTTGTGTATGTCCTTTCGGCCCACGGAGCGGCGCGATAAGAGCGGGGATAAATAGTCTTACCGGAGAACCCAGTCAAGATCACTTGAAAAAAGGCATGGCCACGTGGGGGCCCGAATAAGCGGACGGGACCAGAAAATTTCAGCGTGTGCGATCGAATAAGCCTAGATAGGCCTAGCTGTGATAGCTAGCAGTCCATGGATTTCTGCTACCGCGTGCTTTCCAGGCCAGCAATTTTCGAAAAATCGTGACGCAAGGACTGATATAGCTGCTGGTACACGGGAAAGGCTCGTTGGTAGTAGGCCTTGGCCGCACGTTGGGTCGCGGTCTCTTCCACGACGCGAATGGTCGCATCACAGGCTTCTGGAACCGACCGAAACCAACCGGCGCCTACGGCGGCCAACAAGGCGGCGCCGAAGGCGGGGCCCTGTTCGGACTGAATCGTTACGACCTTCTGTCCAAAGACGTTGGCCTGAATCTGCCGCCACAGGGGACTACGCGATCCGCCCCCCGAGGTGCGAATTTGTCGCACGGGAACGTCGAGTCCCCGGATCAAGCTAAGGCTATCTTGTAATGCGAAGCAGACACCTTCCATGATGGCGCGGGTCAAGTGACCACGCGTGTGTTTGAGTGTTAGGCCAATGAAGCAACCCCGCGCCAAAGGATCAGCGTGTGGTGTGCGCTCGCCGGCCAAATACGGCAGGAATAACAGCCCTTCCGCCCCCGGTGGTATTTCGGCCGCTTCGCGATTGAGTACTTCATAAGGGTCCATTGTCGGGTGGGCCGCGGCGAGTTCGGCGCAGATCTGTTGTACGAACCATTCCAAGCAGCCGGCTGCGGTCAAACTCACCCCCATCATGTGCCACTTGTCACGCACCGCGTGGCAAAACGTATGGAGACGACCGTGCGGATCAATCTGCGGCTCATCGCTGTGTACGAACATAACCCCGGACGTGCCCACTGAAGTCGACAGGCTACCTCGACGCACGATCCCCGTTCCCACGGCATTGGCGGCACAATCCCCCGCTCCCGCGACGACACGACAATTCGTCGTCAATCCGAGAGTTTCGGCGGCCTCGCGGGTAAGGTTGCCCGTCACTTCTTCCGATTCGTAGCAGTCCGCCAACCAATCCCGGTTCAATTCAAGTTTCGCGAGCAACTCGCGCGACCAGTCTCGCCTAGCCACATTGAGCAATAACATACCGCTGGCATCGCTGACATCGGTGGCATAGACGCCGGTGAGGCGACGGCGCACTTCATCCTTGGGGAGCAGTACCTTGGCGATGCGATCGTAGTGCCGTGGTTCGTGATTGCGCAGCCAGAGAATCTTAGGGGCGGTAAAGCCGGTGAGCGCTGGATTGGCGACCATGCGAATGAGTTTTTGCCTCCCCCCCGCACGCTGCTCAATCTCAGTGCACTCGGCTGCGGTACGCTGATCATTCCAGAGAATCGCGCGACGTATCACACGGCCACGCGTATCGAGAAAGACACTGCCGTGCATTTGCCCGCTGAGTCCCAAGGCCTGAACGTTGGCTGGGCGAATGCGGGCTTGTTGCATCACGGCTCGAACGGTGGCGACGGTCCCTTGCCACCAATCCTCGGGGTCCTGCTCGCTCCATAGGGGGCGCGGGTGATAGCAGGGGTACGTATGGATTGCCTGTGCCAGGATCTTGCCGCGCGCGTCGATCGCGACGGCCTTGGTCCCCGACGTTCCGATATCAATGCCCACGCAAATTGCCATGACCCACGATTCTAGGGGTTGGCCAGAATCCCATGGAAGGGCACACCCCTATCCCCGACCGACCTGTCGCTGGGGTATACTGAGGGGCCGTTGCGGGTGGCCATCGCTTTATTTCGACGGAATTGCATGGGTCGCTCGTCCCGCCCACTTTCTACGACAACAGCGAGACACCATGCGGCACATGCCGGATAGCCGCCTCGAACTGGAAATCTTGCCGCAGCCAGACGACAAGACGTGTGGCCCCACGTGTCTGCACGCCGTCTATCGTTTTTTTGGCGATCGCATGGATCTGCCGGAGGTGATCCAGCAGGTACCCGTGCTGGACGAAGGAGGCACGTTGGCCGTCCTCCTGGGGTGCCATGCTCTGCGACGCGGCTATCGAGCGGTGATCTACACCTACAATTTGACGGTTTTTGATCCGACTTGGTTTGCCGATCAAGATGGCGCGATGGCCGATGGCACGCTCAGTTCCGTGGCCGCGGACCGCGGTGGGTTCCGCGTGGTGGGTGGCCACAAGTGGGGGGCGGCCCGCCCAGATCTTATCGAGCGCCTGCAACTTCAAATGGCGGCCAAGCCTTCCCCCCGCTTGCAGATCGCTAGCCTGGGGTACATCGAGTTCCTGCAACTGGGGGGGGAGATCCGCATGCGCGAGCTGAATGCCTCGCTGCTGCGTCACTACCTGAAACGATCGATTCCCATCCTGACCGGCCTCAGTTCCACGTACCTGTATGGTTGCCCGCGGGAATTCGGGCCGGATGACCAGCCGGATGACGTGAAGGGGGTGGCGGCGGGGCATTTTGTGGTACTTTGCGGCTACGATCCGCAAGAGCGGACCGTGGCGGTGGCCGACCCTTACCTCCCCAACCCGCTGGGAGAGGCTCACCACTATCAAGTGGAGTTGGACCGCCTGGTCTGCGCGATTTTGTTGGGGATCTTGACCCATGACGCCAATTTATTGATCATCGAACCACGCCAACCAGGCCGTTGATGGATGCGTGAGTCGTGTTAAGGAGGGCACGGTATGCCGATCCTGATTGTGACCAACTCGACGTCGGATTGGCCATCGCAGGTTGAGAATGTGATGGTCGTCGACGCGCGCGCGTACCTGACGGATCCCAAGTACAACGAACTACGCAACGTCAAGGCCTTCAACCTTTGCCGCTCCTATCGCTACCAGAGCACGGGGTACTATGTGTCCCTGTTAGCCGAAGCACGCGGGCATCGTCCCCACCCCAGCGTGGCCACCATCCAGGACCTCAAGACAAACGCCACGTTGCCGCTAGTGTCCGACGAATTGGATGAGTTGATACAGGCCTGTCTGGCACCGATCAAGTCGGACAAGTTCACGTTGAGCGTCTATTTTGGTCGCAATATGGCGCGGCGATACGATCGTTTGAGCCTCCATTTGTTCAACCAATTCCAATTGCCGATGCTGCGGGCGAGCTTCCTGCTGGAAAAAAATGGCTGGCAACTGAGGCGAGTCTCCGCCCTATCCAGTAACGAAGTCCCACGCTCTCACTGGCCGTTTGCGGTCTACGCGGCGACCGAGCATTTTGCCAAGCGGCGGGGGGGGATTCGCAAGCGAGTTCGTACGCGCTTTGATTTGGCCATCCTGCACAGCCCCGACGATCCCGAGCCCCCATCCGATCCCAAGGCACTGCGAAAGTTCATCAAGGCGGCCGGTTCGCTGGGCATCGAAGCTGAGCTGATCACTCGCGACGACTATGGACGTCTGGCTGAGTACGATGCGCTCTTTATTCGCGATACCACCTACGTCAATCGCTATACCTATCGATTTTCTCGCCGCGGTGCTGCCGAGGGACTGGTGGTGATCGACGATCCGCAGTCGATCGTGCGCTGCACCAACAAGGTCTACCTGGCCGAGCTGTTGACTCGCTACAAAATCGCCGTCCCACGAACCGTAGTCGTACACCGGGATAATGTGGCATCCATCGCGCACGAGATTGGTTTTCCGTGCGTACTCAAGAAACCGGATAGCTCCTTCTCCAAAGGGGTGGTCAAGATCGAAGATGAAGCCGACTTGATCGGACGCCTGGAGGAGTTCTTCGTCGAGTCGGATTTTCTGATCGTTCAGCAGTTTCTCCCCACGACCTTCGACTGGCGCATTGGCATCCTGGATCGGCAGCCCTTGTATGCATGTCAGTATTTCATGGCGCCCAATCACTGGCAAATCATCCGCCCCGACCAGACGGGGCATGGTCGTTACGGAAAATCGAAAACCCTGCCGGTCGAATTGGCGCCGCGTCGGGCCGTGCAAGCCGCACTCAAAGCGGCCAATCTGATCGGAGATGGCCTCTACGGCGTGGATGTCAAGCAGTCGAATGGCTCGTTCTACGTGATTGAAGTGAACGACAATCCCAATTTGGAGGCCGGATACGAGGACGCGATTCTCAAAGACGACCTGTACCGTCGCATCATGGGAGTCTTTCTGAAACGCATCGAGCAACGCAAAGCTGGTTACGCATAACGGGCACCGGGCAAGTGCGGCAAAGCCCGACAGCCGGTCGACAACCAACAACTCAAGGAAGAAAG
>SXHS01000136.1 GCA_005773145.1 Planctomycetaceae bacterium
ACCAGTTCGTGTCCGTTTGACGCAGCCCGATCGTAGGGCACTGCGCCAGTGGGCCGGCGAGCAATTGCAATGGCTCCGCGAGCAGCGCCAGCAGGTTTCTCCGGAATCGCTAGAGCAGCTCGCCGAGTCCTCGGCGCCCGGGACATGGGACCCGCTCTTATTTTTTTTGAAACTGGGAGCGGATGCGCCCCCCGATGGCCTCAAGAATACCCACCTGCCCCGCGCTTTCCCCATGATCTGGACACGCTTGATGCGACTGGACCCGAAGACCTTTGGCATTCAACAGGCTCAAGTGGACCGTCTCGCCGACCAATTGTCGGCACCTGCCCGCGAGAAGCTGCAAGCCGCACCGGACCTGGCGGGGCAATGGCAGTTGATTCGTCAGTGGCTGGAGGAGATGTCGGGCCCATCGCGTCCGCATCGTCGTCCCTGGCTACAAGCGCCGCCCCCCAGGGGGCCACCCCCCAGTGGCCCAGAATTATAGCCTGTCAGCCAGTGGCATAGGCTTCTAGCCTGTGTTGAATTTGTAGAACGCCGACATCGGCAAGTAATCGGCAGGCAAGATGCCTGCCGCCACATTTTCAGTGGCCATGCCCCATGCGCGGCAGGTCAGCGTGCGGGTGGTGCGGTGTGCAAGAGCGACGGCAACGTGGTCAAGATGTAGTAGGCGCGGGGCACGTGCCATTCCAGGGCCATTCGTTCCCAGGATTGGCTATGCGCTTGGGCGCCCGTCAAGGCATCGACCAGTGATGGAGTGCGTTCGTAGGAGACGACCCGTACGTCGTCTTTATCCAAGTTGGCCATTTGGGCAACTCGCTCGATGGCGTCCTCGATGAAACCCAACTCGTCGACCAGTCCCAGTTCTTGGGCCTGAGTACCGGTAAAAATTTCTCCCGTGGCCAGTTTGTCCAAGGCCTCGGGGTCCTGAGCCAACTTGGGGCGTCCCGCGCGTACGGTTTCTTTGAAACGCTCAAAGGATTGGTTCACCAGTTGCTGCAGAATTTGCCGATCCTCGTCGGAGATGGGTTTGGTCATGCTCAGAAGCTGTTTACGCGGGTGGCTCGCGATGGAGTCATTCTTGATGTCGAGCCGCTGCAGCATGCCGCTGAGGTCATAGTGGGGGATAATGACTCCGATCGAACCGGTCGTGGTTGTGGGCTCCGCGAAGATGGATTGCGACTGATTGCCTACGGACATGGCGATGTAGTAGCCGCCGCTGGCCGCCATGCTCCCCATGCTCACGACGAGCGGAACTTTTTTTTCGTCCCGCAGCTTGATGAGATGATGGTAGAGGTAGTCGGATCCCGTGATGGTACCCCCGGGGGACTCAATGCGCACGACGACGGCCTTTACTTTGTCATCGTCGCGCACTCGATCGATCTGATCTTTGACAAAGCCATCTCCCTCCATGATCACGCCTGTGATGTCGATCACGGCGATTTTGTCGTCGGCGTCCTTGGACAGGGAGTGGTATTTCTCTTGGATGTTTCCGGTGACATCAAAATACTCGCGGTAAGTTGCCGCCATGCCCAAGATGATGGGGATGCAGAACAAGAATCCCATCCAGCCGACCCAGGAGACAAACCGTTGCCAGCGGCCCCCTGTGGGCTGCTGCACGATGATGGTTTGGGGTGGGGCTGCGGTGGCCGGAGCCGTGGCGGGTTCGGGTCGCAGCGGGGCACCCCCGGATGGCGGCAAGTTTTGCGAATTCATGACGATCGTACCTTTGGAGACCGAGTAGTCGGAACTATTTCCATTAGTCGAGTCCTTCGAAGGCCACAGCATACTCAGGCAGTCCGGTTAGGAATGCGAGAAAGTCACCTCCGTAGTTGAGCAATCGGCCGCCTTGTGCGTGCCGCTGCTTGAGAATATCAGGGGACCCGGCCGGACATCCCCATTGTTTGCCGTGTTTCTTGCATGCCTTAGCGACGCGTTCAAAGGCTGCTTCGAGCGTCATGACTCCGGGTTTATGGTGGATTCGCAACCCGAGGTCCCCCGGTCCGACGAAAATGGCGTCGACGCCGGGCACGGCCGCGATGGCGTCGATATTTTCTACGGCCTCATGCGTTTCGATTTGCACGACAAGGAAGGTTTCAGCATTGGCGTGTGCGGCATACTCATAAGGAGGAACCATCGCAAAATCAGCATCCAGGCCCGCTGCGTCCAATCCTCGATCGCCGAGAGGTGGGAACTTGATGGAGTCGACAAGAAACTTAGCCTTCTCGGCGGTATTGACATGGGGAATCATCAGGCCAGCGGCACCGTCTTCGAGGAAACGGTAGAGGCCTGTTTTTTCCAATGTGGGGGGGCGTAGCATGATGTCAATGTCGCACAAATGCGAATAGGCCAAGATCGCCTGAATATCGCGACCATCGAAGTCCCGATGTTCCATATCGAGCCAAATGCAATCGAAACCGAAATGGGCGGCATGTTTAATGAAGGCCGGGATATAGTGTCCCAAACAGCACATCCGCACGGTTTGATTCTTGCGGAAGCGGGCCAACGCTTTGCTCTTTCTCATTTCCAGTGATTTCCTTGAAAATTCTCGAAGATCAGACAGCTGATGAAGTCCAGCGGGAAGCTTATCGGATCAAGCCGCCGGTTTCCAGCAGGTGTTGCCACACGCCCACCTGAGGCGTTAAGCTGACGGGGTCTGCGGTCGGTGGATTCATGGGTCCCAATTCAGCGTTTTTTCGGGATCCGAGCTAAGGAGGGGTAATTTCGTGTTTGTCGCGGCTTCGACCGATTGCTTTCCCGATCTGCCCTTGATGGATGCTATCGAGCGGTTGGTGGACCTGGAGTACTCCAACGTTGTGATTGCGGTCCGCGAGTCGGGCTGCCAGATCCGGCCTTCCGAGGTGGCACAGGACGTCGAGAAGGCGGCCAGCTTTTGCTGTAATACGCACCGACTCAATATCTTGGGGTACACACTCGAAATCGAGGCCACGGGCGAGGAGTACCTGCGGCAATTCACCGCCTGTTGCCGATTGGCGAAGGCCACCAAGGTCGTGCAATTGACGATCCCTTCCGCCGAGCTGGGCACCCCCTTCAATGAGGAGGTCGAAGATCTGCGGAAGCGGGTCCAAATCGCCAGTCTGGAAGGCGTGTTGGTCGGCATTAAGACGGAAACCGGTCGTCTATCGGAGGATTCCGGTACGGTGGGCGTGTTGTGCGACAACGTCAAGGGGCTCGGCGTTACCTTGGATCCCAGTCACTTCGTCTGGGGACGGCCGACCATGCGGAATTACGAGCCGATCCTCAAGTACGTGAACCACGTGCAGTTGCGTGATTCCAACAAGGATCATTTACAGGTTCGTATTGGTCAGGGATGTGTGGAGTTCGGCAAGTTGGTCACCCAACTGCAGCGGTTTGATTATCGCCGCGTGTTGGAGGTGAACCTGACGCCGGCGGAAGGCATCGACCATAGCAGCGAAATGCGCAAAATGCGGTTGCTGTTGGAAAGTTTGCTCTGACGGCAGACGGCGGACGACAATGGGGCGCATGGATCCGCGAACGCTTACATGCCGCGGCGTTCGCGCAATCGACGGCTGTAGTCTTCGAGAATCCGCCGTTCGCTTCGAGTCAGGCTCCCTTCGCCTTCTCGGTGTAACTTGTCCAGGATCGCATCCACGAGTCCATCTTCGTGATGATGGTCCTCGTCTGGATGCCGCACGCGTAGGCGGGGATTGCTCCGCGCGGCCGATCGGCCGAAGCGGCGCTGCACAAAATCGATCAGGCGGGCGGGCAAGAGTGCTCCCAGGTCCCACCGATATTTGTAAAACAGCAGTCCATATGCGGCTCCCGTCAGGTGGACACTATAAGCTACCCCCCCTGCCCCGCGGCCGGTGGCACCCATCAGGTCGCTGCCGACGATAAAAATCCCGCAGAGCCACGCGGGCACCGGGATAAAGAAATTGATATACAACGTGCGGCGTGGGAAGTGGGCCACGAATAAAATAATCGTCGCTGTGACGGCCCCCGAGGCGCCAATTAGTTTAGCGGCGCCGGCCGGCCCTGGCAGGGGCGCAAAAGTCTCCGCTGCCACCCAGAATACCGATCCCACCACCAGTGCCGTCATGTACATCCTGAGAAACGCCCGCGGCCCGTAGATGGCCTCGATCTCTCGTCCGAAAAAAAGCAGGCCCAGCATATTGAACAGGATATGCATGATGGTCGACGGATCGTGGGCGAAGCCATACGTCACGAATCGCCACCACAGCCACGGCTGTTGCAACTGCCCCGAACGCGTGCTGAGTAGGTCCGACAACTGGCCCTGAACCAGCATGTCGGCCACGTAGATCACGACATTGGCGAGAATGAGCTGCCCGACCGTGGATTTCGGCAGTGCCAGCGACCCGGATCGCGTTTCCTCGTCCCGGTAGTAGTCGCGGTCGTAGATGCCCATCTGTAATGATTCCGATCCCGCCCGAGGGGCATGCCCCAGGGCTGCCAGCGTACGGTCGCCGACCAACACAGGAGCGGTCACGGTATCTTACGGGGGCGGCAAACGGGCCCCAAGGGGGCTGAGTCCCGGCGATTTTACAGAGCTTGCAATTTCACTTGCTCGTGCAGCCGGTTATTTTCCTGGAAGAGGCGGCTCAACTCTTTCCGCAAACCGTTCCAATGCGTCTCAAGTTGCTGGCGGTATTTAGTGAGCCGCTCCAATTCAGTTGCGAACTGAGCCATGTCTTGATTGAGTTCGACTTTTTCACGGGTGCGGGCGGCGATCTGTGCCTCGGCCTTCGTCAAGGTTGCATTGATGGCTTCCGTATCGCGGTTGACGACGCTCATGTGGTCCCGCAAATGGTCGAAGGCCAGCTGGAGATTATGCAACTGCTGGTCATAATCTCGCAGCGCCCGGACATACACGGGCCCGCGCGAAGTGGCCTCGGCTTTGCCCCCTTGAATCAGCTGCTGGGCCGTGGCGTTGTCGAAGAGGGCGATGTCACCTTTTTCGAAGGAGACGGGGCCGCCATGGCGCAGGTGGGCGACTTGTGCCCGTCCGGTGGCATCGAAATTGGTCTCCGCACCCGCCACCGACTCGTCCACATCCACGTCCACCGTGTAGGCATCCAGAAATTTTACTTCTAAGTAGGTGCGTTCCGGCAAGTCGGTCGGGCGGGCAGGTGTGCGATCTCGCGCGTACTCCTCAATCAATTGATCGTAGGCCGGATCGGTCAGGCTGGGGAACGCGTTGCGGGGAAACAGCAGTCTAAGCTGTTCGGCCGACACGCCTTCAAATGGTTCGTAGCCGTCCAAGGGCGATGTCTCGTAGAATACCCACGTCATGTGACGCTCGGTGATTTGCGACAAATCCGCGTCGTTCAACGCTAACATGGGCTGCTTCCCCGTTGGCGTGAGGGACACCGAACCATCGGCTACCGCCGACGCGCGGAACTCGCCCACGTATTGGGCCGGCAAGCGGCACATGCCCTTTGTGTCGCGTTGTGCCAGATCGGATCCCTGCATCAGAATGTCCAACCGGGCCTTGTCCAGACTCGCCACCGGTCCCTCGAGAAACAGATAGCCCACGACATTCTCACTGATGCCGTGCGGTACCACCGCCGGTGCCGTCGCGGGTGCCTGAGGATCAGCCGGTGGCACCGGCTGATCGGGACTGCCTTCGCCAGCGGCGCCGAGGGTGATGCAGGCCTGGTCTCCCCAGCCGGTTGTGTCCATGACCAGTGTCTGGGTTTGGGCTTCAACACTCCGCAGAGACAAGTTTCGCCAGACACGTCCCCGATCGACGAGGACTCGGCCCAAGTGTCCCAAGACCTGTGGAATACCCTCCTCCGTGACGCCGGGCTCTTGCGAAATACCAGTGCGAGTCTGCTGCAGTTTTCGCGTGGTTTCGTTAAGCCGCTGCGTCAGGTCCTCAAATTCACCGCGCCATCGCACTTGTGTCTTGACCGCAGCGGCCGCCAGGAACATCACGACGCAGGTCATGATGGTGACGCCGGCCAACAACAGAATGTGGGGAATCGGCCACGCCTTATAGCTCAGATACCCGGCTACCAGGAGCAAGATGAAGATTAGGCTGAAGATGACTATCGCCACAGTGCCCATGAAGATCTCTTGCGCTGGCGGTACGGGTCGACATGATGACGCACAACAGGCCCGATCGCCGTCTCCCTTGGCGCAATCCGAAGCCCAATCCGAAGCAGGAACTCCCTATATTTCATGCTAACCTGGGCCAATTCCAACGTCAACGATTTGTGCCGTCTTCCTGGCCTGGGATGGGCAAAATCCGCGTCCGACGCCTGCGTGGTGGCCCGCATGAGCCTCACGATGGCCCTGCGGGACCAAGCAACCGCTACGTTCGGTACGATCGGCCTTTGTGGTTGGGCCTTCACACGGCTGTGGGGACGATTCCCGCCGTAACCCGATGCGTCAGCTCCACTCAATCATCTTCGATCATCTGATCTGGCTCCCTCACCCTTGCGGGGAGGGTTGGGGTGGGGGTTGTATTCTCAAGACGTACCGCGATAAAGAACACGGTGAATTTGCGCGAGAACCGGGTAACAATCCGACGGAGGTCGATGACCTCTAGACCTTTGCAGACACGCCTACTTCAAGATTTGGAACAGGTTGTTGTATTGGTCCGTCCAGAGGGGAACCTGTGCCACCACCTGCCCCAACTCTCCTTGGGCCGCGGCCTGCAGAGGCGCCTGCGCCAAGAACTCACGGTTCTTGGTCGCAATCCACCAATCGGAGGCGGACCGATAGCGCGATGAGTCCGCGCCGATGACGATGCGCAAATGATCGAGTTGATGGTGTTCGCAGAGTCGATCCAGCACCGGGCCCATATCGAGGTGGTGATTGCTGATATTGATAGCGAGCACCCCATCTGGCCGCAGATGACGCAGGTAGAGCGAGATCGCCTCATCGGTTACCAAGTGAGTCGGAATCGCATCGCCACTAAAAGCATCCATCACGACCAGATCGAAATGGTGCGACTGTCCTTGTTGAAGTTCTTGCTCCAGCGACAGCCTCGCGTCCCCCAATACGACATCCGTTTTCGCCGGGCAGTCCTGCAGGAAAGTGAAATACTCATTGGCCAATCGACAGACTTCTGGGTTGATTTCGTAGAACCGATAGTAGTCACCAGCGTTTCCGTAAGCCGCCAGGGCACCGACTCCCAACCCCACGACACCGACCCGTAGCGGACCGGTGCGCGGCATGTTTCGCAGCGTGATGCCGATGCCACTCTGCTCATCGAAGTACATCGTGGGCTGCCGCCGTTTCTCAGGCAGTGCGAATTGAAAACCGTGCGCGATGCGACCTACGATCAAGAACCGACCCTGTCGTTCGGGGTCCTGTTCAGCCGCGGCCTCCACTTGCAAGACACCATAAAAATTTCTCGTGGCAGCGACCGATGCCTGCTGGAAGCCCGTTGCCTGGGCGCGAACGACCAGCAACAGGCCGACAAACAGCGTGCCCAATATGCCTGCTCTCCACTGTCGGTGCGCGGGCAGCCACGAGGTCGCCAGCGACTTCCAGCCGACATGGGCAGCCAATAGGTATGCGGCCAATATGCCGAGGTTCATTTCAAGGTAGTTGTCGAAAATCATGGGGCAGACCAATGCCACCAAGATGCCTCCCACCGCGCCACCCCCCGCGCAAAACAGATAGAACATCGTCAAATGGTTCGTGCTCGGCTTGCGCCGCACCAGCTCGCCGTGACAGATCATGCAAATGCTGAATAGCGCCAGCATGTAGGCACCAATCTCAATCAACAGACTGGGGTACCAACCACTGAGCGTCATCCCGCTCAGCGCGACAAGACTGCCCAATCCCAAGCAGGCGAACCACTGCGGCTGATACCAGCTCTCCCGATCAAAACAGATGATGAAGGACAGAAGATAAAGACTGAGGGGTGCGATCCAGAGAAAGGGAATGACCGCAACATCCTGGCAGACATGGTTGGTCGTGCCCAGCAACATCAACGATGCCAATCCGGATAACAGCAACCATGAGAGACGCATCGATATGCTGGGGCTCGCTTCCGGAGCGCAGTCCTGGGGGGCACTCCCCACGGTCGCCTCGCCGGATTTCTTTGGCGTGCGCCATGAGCCTTGCCATAAGAGCCACGCACACACGCTGCAGAGCACAGCAAAAATTGTAAACACGATCGACCATAAACTCGCTTGTGCGCAAGTCGGCAAGGATGGCTCAACCACGAAGGGATACGTGATCAGGGCCGCCAACGATCCCACATTCGACAAAGCATACAGGCGATAGGGGGAACGACCCGTGGTCAGGCGGCTAAACCAGGCTTGTACCAACGGACCCGTGGACGACAAAAGAAAATATGGGAGCCCCACCGTACTTGTCAGCAGGGCCAAAATGCGCCACGTTGGCTGCTCGCCCCCCACGGTTTTCCACGCGCTGTCAGGAATAATCGGCAGCGACACCAAACCAATGGCCAGCAGCAGCATGTGCAGAGCGGCCTGCCAAAAGGGCCGTAGCCGAGACAGGGCATGGGCGTACGCATAGCCGGCGAATAACGTCACCTGAAAGAATAACATGCAGGTGGTCCATACGGCCGGACTGCCTCCGAACCAAGGAAGTATCGTCTTGCTAATGATCGGCTGTACCTGGAATACCAGGAAGGCGCTCACCAAAATCGTGACCGCATAACACCAAACCAACAGTCCCATTCGTTCGTTTCGCATGAATCTTTCCTTCCAAGGTGAGATAAAGAAACGTAGCATGCCAAACCAACAGCCCGGCCGGCCCCTACAGACGGCGGTTGAGGGAACGGGCCGGAGCAATCGCTACAGTCGCCCCAGGTTGATTGGGCGGAGGGTCCGTTGGGGCCCGAGGCAGGCCAGCGTGGCACGATGAGGAAATCACAGGCTGGAAGCCTATGCCACAAGCGCTATCGCGAACCGAGCGTCTCGACAAGCTGATCGATCATGGCGGGCGTGTGCAGCCAACTGAGACTGACACGCAATATGCATTGGCCCGCGGGTACGCTGGGAGGCCGGATGCCGGGAACCAAGATGCCTGCGTTGCGGAGCCGATCGGCCATGTCGCGCGTGGGTTGGGGATCACCCACGAATAACGGGATGATGGGACTCTTGCCACCGCCGACCTGCCAACCCTGTCCGCGCAATCGCTCGCGCAGGGCGTCGGCCCGCTCGACCAATTGCTGCCGTCGCTGGGGTTCGCTCTGCACAATGGCCAACGCGGCCGAACCAGCAACGGCAGCGGCGGCGGGAAGTGCGGTTGCAAAAATGTATGACCGGGCGTGGTTGACGAGCCAATCCATCAGGGATCGACGGCCGACGACGAATCCCCCAATGCTTCCCAGCGCCTTACTGAGTGTGCCAACGCGGATCGGAACCTGGTCGTGCACACCAAAGTGCTCGCACGCACCCGTCCCGTTTTCACCCAGTACTCCCGTGGCGTGCGCTTCATCCACCATTAGCATGGTGCGGTGTTGTGCAGCTAGTTCGACGAGTTGCGGCAATGGAGCCAAGTCCCCCTGCATGCTGAACACGGTATCAGTGACAATCAGCCGGCGTCGATAAGTGGCCCCCCGATTGGTAAGCAGCTTGCCCAGCGCGGCAGCATTGGCATGCGGATAAACATGGATGTCGGCACGCGACAATCGACACCCGTCGATGATGCTGGCATGGTTGTGCGCATCGCTGTAGATGGCATCGCCCGGCCCGACGAGTGACGTGATCGTGCCCACATTGGCCGCATAGCCAGAACCAAATAAGAGGGCGCCCTCGGCGTTTTCAAACGCCGCCAACTCGGCGGACAGTTGTGCGTGGGCTTGAGAGTGGCCGGTAATCAGCGGACTGGAGCCGCACCCCCAACCGAGCTGAGAGATAGCGGCGGCGATCGGGGTCAGCATGCGCGGGTCCGCAGCTAGGCCCAGGTAATCATTGGAGGCAAAGTTCAGGAGCCGCGCGCCGTCGACCTCGATCTGGGCGCGCTGAGGCCCGCGACGGGTCCGCAATTGCCGGCGTAGGTGCCGCGCGTCCCATTCGGCCAGTGCGTCGTCAATCCAGTCCAGCGGATCTTGCGGCATGGGCGGTTCGGCTTTCGGAGGGGGCCAGCCAGCCCCCCCTATCAGCTCCGCGCGGGGGCCAGTGCCAATTCCTTGAGTGCATCCAAGGATGCCAAGACATCCTCGCGGGAAATCTCAGCCCATTCCGCTCCCTTGTGACGCAGGATGGCCAACTTAAAACGTTCAAAGGCGTCGCTCAGGTCGTCCGGTAAATCGGCCAACTGGGCGAATGGACGAACAAACGGCACTACGCTCTGATCCGATGGCGGCGCGTAAATGACGGCACCATCGTCTGTGTCGTCCGTGTCGGCGACATCGGACCCGCTATCCGCCCCCGCATGTGCCGTGGAAGCGTGGCTACCGGCATCATAGACGGCCTCTGGCAGTTCGTGCACCCCGGAAGCCTCGGCCATCGGGTTACCATTGGCGTCCATATCAAAGTCTTCATCCCAGGGGGCGGGTGGCTCGGCCCCGTCCGTCAATGACGCCACGACGTGCCCCAATGTTTCAGACCGCTGGCGTCGCAGCTGCGCGACGGACCAGTCATTCTGGACGGCGCCTTCCAGCCACATCTCCGCGTCGTCCCATTCGATCGCCGCGTGAAAATGACTCCAATAGAGCCCCTCATAATCGGAACAGGTCGCCCCGAACCGATCGAATACCCGCCGCAGTCGTCCCACATGTTGGGGCGTAACGCTTCCGACCATCTGGCTCCAGACCTCGTCGGTCCGGCTCTCATCGGCATTGCCCGATGCCATTGCCGCGCGTCGCCACTCCGAGATGATCCGCCCCTTTTCCCAGTTCGTCGTGCTCACCAGCTGCTGCCAACGGCCAACGTAGGGTCGCGCCACTTCGTCCAGAATGGGTGGCATCGCTGGAGACTGAGGGGCAAATTGATCTTGATCGGCTTGAATGCCCGACGCTACATCCATATCCATGTTCCTCAACATTCCGCAACGGAGATTCCTCAGGACGAAGCCACGCATTGCATCCTACCCACGCCTCGGGCGGCTGTGACCAGCGCCGGCGGAAACTGCCAGGCCATCGGCCAGTGTGCGACACGCGTAGGTCGTGGCCTGATGCGTAGTTAGGGCCAGCATCGGTCACTGCAACTTGGGCCATTTCCTTGTGGACAACCTGTTGAACCGCTTCGGACACTCCGCACGCCTCGGCTTCATTTTGGCTATGGTAACCGCTAGACTTCAGCCCGGCAGAACCTTCAACCTGAGGCAATGACAATGGAAAACGAGATGTACGATCGCGCGGAAGTGATTCGTCGGCGTTTGGTGCAGCTACGAGACAGTCTTTGACTTGGCTCAAAAGCGACAGCAGGTGGCCGCCATTGAAGCGGACATGTCGGCCCCGGGATTTTGGGACCGGCAGGAAGCGGCGCAGCAAACCGTAATGAAACTGAAGGCTCTCACCGGCGTGGTGAAGCCGTTGGAGAGTGCGCTGGCCTCCGCCGACGATTTGGCCACCATGATGGAGATGGCCGACGAGGACGAGTCGTTGGTGCCAGAAGTTGTCGACGAGCTCGATCGCTTGGAGAAGGCGGTGGATGCGCTCGAGCTGAAATCGCTGCTCGGGGGGGAGAACGACAATGCCGGGGCGATTGTGTCGATCAACGCCCGCGACGGCGGCACCGATGCGAATGACTGGGCTGAGATGCTGTTGCGGATGTACTCCCTCTGGGCGCAACGCAACGAGTATCAAATCGAGTTGCTCGACCGGCAGGACAACGAAGCGGCCGGCATCAACAGCGCATCGTTCGTGATTCGCGGGCCCTATGCCTATGGTTACCTGAAGGGGGAGACCGGCATGCACCGCTTGGTGCGCATCAGCCCCTTCAACGCGGAAGGTAAACGGCAAACCAGCTTCGCATCGGTGGATGTTACGCCTGAGTTGCCCGATGACGTCGACATTACGATCGATGAAGAGGATGTTCGCATCGACACCTTCCGGGCGAGTGGCGCCGGTGGGCAACATGTGAACAAGACGAGCAGCGCGGTGCGTTTGACCCATATCCCGACCAATATCGTGGTGAGTTGCCAAAACGAGCGCAGTCAGCATAAAAATCGCGCTACGGCCTGGAAGATGCTGCGCGCCCAAATGGCGCGGCGCGAAGAGGAAAAACGCGAGGCCGCCCAAGAGCAAAAGTATCGCCAACAGGCCAAGGTCGGGTTCGGTTCGCAAATTCGTAGTTACTTCCAGCATCCGGATCAACGCATTAAGGATTCTCGAACCGGCTATGGCGAAAACAATTTCCAGTATGTCCTGGATGGACATATCGATGGCTTCTTGGAATCGTGCCTGCGCTGGCGCGTGCAAGCCCACGATGGCTCCCCCCCTTCCGATTAACGTGTTGCAACCCCATGACATCCTTGGCCCGATCCCTAACCATTGATTGTGTGAACGCGACGGGGCGTGGACTTCGCTTGGTCATGGACTGGCACCGCGATCGGCTGACTCACGAGGTGCATCTCGTCGACGGGGAGTCCAGCGCCCCATGGTTGAGGTCGATCGAAGGGGATGACTCGGCCCTCTGGCCGACGAGCCCCCCGATTCAGCAGTGGGAGCAGCGGCAAACGGGACGCTCGGGGACCGTGACGACCGTAATGACGGTCGGACTGGCCGGTCGGAGTCATTGGTCCGTCAGTTTCGAGGCCCTTCCCGATGAGGGGGCGTTGGTGGTTGATGTCGCTTGCCGACACCAGGAACCGCCGGTCTGGTTGGGGAGCACCTATCAGGTCGCATCATCGCCCCCGGCTGCGGGTGGGCCCCTGGGTGCCCCAGGCCCTCTGGCATGCGCGTGGGTCGCGGAGGCTGCCGGTAGCGCCCCCCCGCCGGACGTCTCCATATCCAACGGGGTGTTGACGTTCGTGGCCCAGGTG
The DNA here is from genome assembly GCA_005773145.1 of Planctomycetaceae bacterium. Lineage (GTDB taxonomy): Bacteria > Planctomycetota > Planctomycetia > Pirellulales > Pirellulaceae > SXHS01. The sequence continues at coordinate 12,916 of SXHS01000136.1, forward strand.
CTTCCCCAGCGGCCGCTGCCACAGACCACCCGCTGGAAGTACCGATTACAACACGGTCGCCCCTGATGGCCACGCCGTGCCGAGTCTCGTCTTGATGATCATGCCCGCATCGGTGACAATCCAGGATTGGGCCGGCGTCTTCAGGAAGCGGCGTCATTAGGGAGACCGTGCGGGGCCGATCGTGATCGCTAACGCGATCCACTGCGGACCAGGCGCGACGTGGTTTCCACCGGGAGTCGGTGAGCATCGTGGCGGACAATCGCGGACAAGCACACAAGCATCGTCGAGATCGATAGAGACCAACATGGTTTTTGAAGAAATTGAAATGTTGAAGCGGCGTTATACGGACCAATACGTTTTGGTGGATACCGGACGTCCCGAGCTGCGCCGATTCGACGGTATGGTCGGGCAGGTTAAGACCGTCAACATGAACGGCAAGGCGTTGGTCGAGTTTGGTGCCCTTGCCAATATCGGCTGGTACGACATCGGAGTTGATTTCCTGCGCGTGGTCGACAAGCCGGCGGCGGCTCCCGTTGCTGCGAAGGGACGTGCGGCAGGTGAGCCAGCCGCAGCGACCGCGAGTTCGCCGGCGGCAAAAGCAAGTGCGGCTCCCGCGGCGACTAAGGCACCGGCCAAGGCCGCATCTCCAGGTGGGGCCAAGTCAACCGCGGATATTCTGGCGGCGGCGCGCGGAGGCGCGGCTAAGTCACCCGCCTCTCCCCCCGACGCTAAGCCAGCTCCCGCAGCAAAGACACCCGCTGCTAAACCGGCCGCGATGAGCACGGCGGATATTTTGGCGGCCGCGCGCGGCGCGAAGTCGGGGGGGGCCTCGACGCCCGCCCCATCGGCCAAAGCACCGGTTGAGAAGCCATCGGCGGCGACTCCGGCCGCCGAGCCTCCCAAGTCCAAGTCGGCTGCGATGGCGCCACAGAACATGACCGTCGAACAGATCCTGGCGGCGGCCCGCGCTCAGACTCGTCCGGGTGGCGCCCCAGCGGCTGCGCCGGCCGCGCCGGCCAAACCAGCGGCCGCTCCCCCGGTGTCATCCGAACAGCCAGCGGCCGTGGCCTCGCCACCGGCGGCCGAGCCCCAACGCGAAACGCCCGCTGCCAGTGAGTCCGCGACCGGTTCCATGCGAAAGCAAATCACGGCCACTGACGAGATCATTGCCTGGTGTCGCAATAAAGACAAGAAGTAGACCTGCTGGAGCGTCTCAAGCCGTCCTCCTCGCTCGATTTGGAATCGTACAAGCGCACGGCGTAGGTCCGGGACGCTCGCAACTGGGAATCGAATCTGAAATCTGAGATTTGAGATCTGAGATTTGAAACCGCCAGCCCCAATTGCTCATCACGCCAGTGCTCATCCGCACCCTATTTACGGTCGATGGGCGAGATAAAGCTGGCTGAAGCGGCCAGCGTGAGCGCGATCACGATCACATAGGGGCGGGCATCGACTTGGAAGATCTTGGCCGTTTCCAGGCCCAGGAGGAACAGCAAGAGCGAGGCGGCTTTGTTGGCGATCAAATCCGTGACGGTCATGGTGGCCTGGTAGATGCAGTCCAGCGCCGCCCAAGAGCCAATCGTCCCGACGCGGCTCCTTCCGATGCAGGTCAACTTGCGAATCCGGACGAAAATCACTAAAATTCCGCAGCCGGGTCGGTGTTGGCTGGCACACGTTTCGTTCGGACGCTGGAGAATCACGATGCCCTTTACGATGTTAGTACTGTGCCATATCACGGCTTTTGAGATGCCCACCGCGATTGGGTTGTTTGTATGCGGCGTTGTCTTGGGAACGCTTTGCGGCGCTGCCGCGATGTATTGCCTCATCCGCAAGCGAACCTGACCTTCATGCAAACGCCACACGTTCCAACCGCCGTATCGTCGCCTGCGGCGTCCGTCGAGGATCTCAATCCCTATCACATTGCCAGACAGCAGTTCGATCGGGCCGTCGCGTACCTGCCGAAGCTCAAAGGGGGCCTGATCGAATTCTTGAAGACGCCTGTGCGGACTATCACCGTCAGCTTCCCAATTGAATTGGAAGATGGCACCGTGCGGACGTTCACCGGATTTCGCGTATTGCACAGCCAGATTCGCGGGCCGGGAAAAGGTGGTATTCGCTACCATCCGGATGTCACCGTCGACGAAGTGCAGGCACTGGCGCAGTGGATGACATGGAAATGCGCCCTGTTGGATGTTCCCTTCGGCGGTGCTAAAGGGGGCGTGGTCTGCAATCCCAAGCAGCTGGGCAAGAGCGAACTGCGCAAGATCACGCGACGCTACATCGCCGATTTGGGGAGCAATATCGGTCCTCACACGGATATTCCGGCGCCGGATCTGTACACGGACGAACAGACCATGGCCTGGATCTACGATACGTATCACATCATGCACCCGGGCGAGAATAACCTGCCGGTCGTAACGGGTAAGCCCCTGACGATAGGCGGATCGCTGGGACGCAAGGAGGCGACCGCGCGCGGTTGTCTTTTCGCCGTGGAACGCTACCTTGAGCATGGGTTGGTACCGTCGTTGAATTCACTGATCGGCGCGCGGGTTGTCATCCAAGGCTTTGGCAACGCCGGCGGCATCGCGGCGCGACTGTTTCAAGAGCAAGGGGCCAAGATCATTGGCATCAGTGATTCACAGGGAGCCATTCACGCGCCCGGAGGGATCGCTTGGGAGGCAGCCCAGCAGTTCAAGGCTCAACAGGGGACCGTGGTTGGGCTCCCGGATACCACGACGTTGACCAACGAGGCCCTATTGGAATTGGACTGCGATATTTTGATTCCCGCCGCCATGGAGAATCAGATTCATTCACAGAACGCCGCGCGCATCCAAGCGAGACTCATCTGTGAGGCCGCCAACGGACCCACGACGACGGCAGCGGATCGCATCCTTGCCGAGCGAGGCATTCCCGTCATCCCCGATATCCTGGCGAACGCAGGCGGGGTAACGGTCAGCTATTTTGAATGGGTGCAGAACATCGAGAATGAACAGTGGGACTTGGAGGAGGTCAATACCAAGCTCCGCGTCAAAATGCGGCGGGGCGTGGATGCTGTGTTGGATCGTTGGCGTTTGCTCAATGTCGGCAGCGATGGAACCGGCGCCATGACGGATGCGGATTCGTCCTCGGCGACTCCAACGTCGGCCTCGACACCGGCTCAGCCGGTTGATTTGCGAACGGCCGCACTCGTCGTGGCCATTGAACGGGTCGCCGAGGTAACCCTGCGCCGCGGCATCTGGCCGTAGGTCCTATGATGCGGTCAGCGTATTCCCGGTCTAAGTCGGCCGAGATAGGACGTTCTGGTCAATCATAAGTTCTGTCCCCCAATAACTGGCCGCCTAGCCATGACAGCAAGAGTAGCACGATTTTTGACGCTTGTGGTGCTCTCCGTTGCCATATTGGTTACCGGATTGACGTGGTTCCGCAGCTACTCAGCGGCGGACCGACTGCACGGCCGAATTTGGGGCCGCGCTTCATTCTTACTCGGCTCAAAGCAAGGACGTATTGTTGCCATCGGATTTCGTTCACACGGCCATCCAAACTGGTGGAAGTGGGAGATTCTGTCATACGAATCCGACGACGCGCTGTCATTCCCTGTTGGACCAGTCCAGCAATATGAAACGGCCCTCGGCGTTGGATGGTTGAGGAATCCGCTCTACTTTGTGATGCCGCCGGTCCAAGAACTTCCCGATGGAACTTCGGTCATGTTCATGGGCGCAGCATCAGCGACTCTAAGTGGCCAAGGGATACTCATTCCTCATTGGCTCATGGCGTTGATACTGATAACGGCCTTTGCAACCACCATCACGAAGTTCCGAGCAAGCTTGCGCGGCCTTTTTTTATGGCTCACAATTGTAGCCGTTCTTCTAGGATTAGCAGCGGCAGCCGAGCAGCGTAAGAGCAAAGCAACAGCCAAGCTCAACCCATTACTAATTAAGACTGCGACAGAGCAAGGGCGTTGCACGCGAGCGGGCGACGACGCCGGTCCTGGAATAGCCTCCCACGCGCCCGCCGCGTGAACGCCACCGTTAACGGGACTCAGTCAATGAAACTCATAGCATGTGCCATCCCGATTCT
>SXHS01000137.1 GCA_005773145.1 Planctomycetaceae bacterium
CGGCCCTTCGATAATGTCGAGACATCGTGCATACTTGCCACGTGCCTCCTCGACATCTTCGCTGATGAACCGATCGATGCCGGATACCAAAGCGTGCTGAATGCGTTCGTCGACGTCCAACTGACGCCAATCCTGTTCCACCTCGGTCTGCATGCCACGCTGATGTTTGACGCGTTCTGCCAATTCCAGCAACCGCTCCGTGGCATCGTCACGGCGGTTGAATAGAACGTCCTCCACCCGCTCCAGAAGTTCCGGCTCAAGGTCGGCATAGACCGCCAATTGACCCGCGTTGACAATCGCCAAGTCCAACCCAGCGCGAATCGCGTGGTACAGGAACACCGCATGCATGGCTTCACGAATCACATCATTGCCCCGAAAGGCAAATGAAATGTTGCTAACTCCCCCTGATATCCGAGTGCCGGGACACTTCTGCTTGATGAGCTTAATCGATTCCAAAAATTGAATGGCGTAGGTATTATGTTCCTCAATCCCGGTGCCGACGGTTAAGATATTGGGGTCAAAGATAATGTCCTCGGCGAGAAAACCGACGCGTTGGGTCAACAAATCGTATGCCCGTTTGCAGATGCGGACCTTGTCCTCCGTGGCGGTCGCCTGACCGAGCTCATCGAATGCCATGACAACCACGGCCGCGCCGTAGCGTCGCACGAGTGCCGCGCGTCGCAGGAACTCCTCCTCACCATCCTTCAAGCTCAACGAATTGACGATCCCCTTACCCTGAAGACATTTGAGTCCCGCCTCCAGGACGGCCCAATTTGAACTGTCCACCATCACGGGAACTTTGGCGATATCCGCTTCACCGGCGATCAGGTTCAAAAACTGGGTCATCGCCCGCGGTCCGTCCAACAAAGCATCATCCAGATTCACATCCAGGATCACGGCCCCCATTTGAACCTGCTGTCGTGCCACTTCCACCGCCTGCTCGAACTGATCATTGCGAATCAGTCGGGCGAACTGGCGAGATCCGGTCACGTTGGTCCGTTCCCCGATCACGGCCAAGTTGCTTTCCGGACTTACGACCAGCGCCTCCATACCGCTCAACCTCAGCCCAGGCCCGGCCAGCGGCGGCCGGCGCGGCGGCTTACCCGCCACGGCCTGCGCCAAGCAGCGAATGTGTTCCGGTGTGGTCCCACAACAGCCCCCCACAATATTGATCCAGCCTTGATCCACGAACTCTTCCAAAATAGCCGCCATGGCAGTCGGCCCGAGTTCGTACTGTCCGAATTCGTTGGGCAAGCCAGCATTGGGATGACAGCTCGTGGCAACCGACGCCAGATTCGACAACTCCTCGACGTAGGGACGCATCGCCTGAGGCCCCAAGGCACAATTGATGCCCACGCTGAGCAGAGGAAAATGCGAGACGGCCGTCCAAAAAGCCTCAATCGTTTGCGCGGATACAAAGGTGCGCCCGCTGGCATCAACCGTTGTTGATACCATCACCGGTACACGGCGCCCGCCTTCTTCGAAGTACTGCGCAATCGCAAACAGGCAGGCCTTCAGATTCAACGTGTCGATCGAGGTCTCGGCAAGTAAGAGATCCACGCCCGCCTCGACCAACGCCCGCACCTGATGGTGATAGGACACGGCCAACTCGTCAAATCCCGCCGCACGATGCGCCGCATCCTCAACGTTGCTACAGACCGATGCGGTCTTGGTCGTGGGCCCAATCGACCCCGCGACGAAACGGGGTCGATGCGGAGTCTGCTGGGTCATCGCATCCGCAGCCTGCCTCGCACAAGCCACGGCGGCCGCGTTCAACTCATCGGCCAGTTCGCTCAGGGCAAACTCCTCCATGGCCAAGGGACTGGCGCCGAATGTATTCGTTTCGAGAATGTCGGCCCCCGCCTCTAAGTACTGACGATGAATGTCGGTGATGACCTGGGGGTGCGTCAGACAGAGAATATCGATGAAGTTCTTCAGTTCCTTGGTATGTGAGGCGAATCGAGCCCCGCGCACATCCTCTTCGCGCAAACCTCGCGCCTGGACCATCGTCCCCATGGCCCCGTCCAAGATCAAAATCCGCTCAGACAACTGACGATGCAGCAAACTGGCCCCCTCCGATTTTTCCGAGCGACTAATCAATGCGGACTCCTCAAGATCACACACCTGAACATCGACGACAGCATTCCACAGCCACTCTGAACCCGGGTCCTACTAACCAGTTCAGGGGCAGCAAGGCCCATTAACCTAGGTGATTTTGCACCTTCATGCCACTGCCGCTAGCTGGCAGCACACTAGCACCGACCGGCTGATCAGGGCTTCTCCAACCGGAAAAACCCGCATAGGTCTCAAGATCGGGATAATGGTTACCGATATTCGTTGCGTGGGATTTTATCGTGAATCGATGCCCGGTTGTTGGTGAAGGAGTCTTGAACGTGAACCGCCACCCAAGCCTCACGGACGACATGACCACCGGCCCTCGCCGAATGGCATCATGGGAGCGTTTATCCAGCGGGAAGGCAGAGAATGCCATGACATCCACTCGGCGGCCCAACTCCGACGTCTGCGTTCGCATGCCCGATCTGCGACTGGGCCGCAGCGGCGTGCCACACAGTCCAACGCTCCCGAGTGACTCCCATAAAGCCACTAGCGACATGCCCCCCTTGGGGAACCCGGGCAATGCACCATGGCGTAGTCTCGGCCCCGCTGCGCACGAGGCGCGGTTGGTCGATCCCGCGCCGGCAGCTGCCATGGCACCGGTGACTGCCCCCTTGTCCGCAGCCGCCCATGATACGGCCTCGGTGACAGCAGGGCCCACGCATGAGCTCGAAGACCGTACCCCTCGCGTCGGCCAGCGCGATGTTTGGCAACAACTGACACAACCGGCGGCGTCTGGCGGACCGGGCACCACGGAGGTTACTGCTGCCGCAGCCGCAAACACCACGCCACGCCCTCAACGAGGCCGCGAGCCAGGGGCTCTGCGCCGTTGGGGAACCCAATTAGGTGTCACCATCGCCGCTGCCGTGCTGCTCGCGGTCGTGCATCATGCCCTGACGGCACCCGCCACACAATCGACGCCGGAGACTGCACCGGTGACTTGGTCATCGGATCAAGTTGTCTTGGGGACGCCGGTCCCCATGACTGACGCACAGCCTGGCACATCGCCCGAGTCGGCCACTTTGCCCACTGAGGATGGGTCGGATGCGCAGCTGAATACAACCCGTGTGGCACAGCGGCCGGCGGACTCGACGGGCCGAGCCGTGCCGCCGCCCCAAGACTCCGAGACGCCAGCGGCGGAACTACCGCCGCCACTATCGGCCTCCGACGGCGTCAACGGAGGGCTGGACGCAGCACCAAACGCTGCCGATGCAATGCCCCCAGAATCTCCAGGGCCGGCCTTCGCGCCCCCGGAAATGTTCAACCAGACCGAGACACCGGCAGACGCGATCGACGCACCTCCGCTTGTGGCACCAGCCTCAATCAGCCCGAGCAGCCCGAACGCAACCGCCGTCGGAGCGGAATCGACCACCGCACCGCCGTTGGCCACTACTGCTGGCCTGCCAGACAACCCTGGGACCGGCTCTCCCGCCAAGCGCAATTATCCGTTGACCTCTCAGTACGACGTTCCGACGTATCTGTTGCAGGGTCCCGTGGCCGCTCCCGCTCCGTCTGGCCCCACTGCGGCGAGTCCGCCGCCGGCGGCCCAGGCAACGACGCCAGCGGCGTCTCCCTATCCGTACACCAACAATCCGTTCGCGCAGCCGCTACAACCATCGGGTACTCCAGGCCCCACAGCCAGACTCGACAAGAAAATCATGACCACCGCACCTACGGCGATCCCACCCGTGCAACGCTGAAATTTAACCGAACCCAAGGCGACCAGATCATGAGTGCTTCGGACAACGCTTTCATCAAAGCATATGCTGAGGAACTAGCCGTCGCGGTCGGGCGACCAGCCCGCAGCGCAGCCCGCGGCCCGCTGAGCGAACCCCAACCATCGCCACGACTCTCACGCCCCACGGGACTTGCGGACCAACGCGTGTCTCTTACCGGCCTCTATACGTTGCGGCATGCAGCACACGTCCAGTCGGACAGGAACGCCCCAACGCATACACCTGCAGGCCTGCACACAACAAGCCGAGTGGACTCCCCGGCTGAGTCGGAAAGGCTTTCCGCTACCAGCTTGAGTCACCGGCTACCGACGGCCAGAAGCTTTCGAGTGGAAACCATTTATGTGGGAGTAAGCCAACTTATCGACGCGACGTCCAACTCGGACCACGCGGAATCTGCGCAAGCAGCAACCCTGGACGAAGCTCACGTGGTGGATGGCGAGCCGCCGTACTCGGATTTCGAGTCCCGGCCAACCGCTCACGTCGCCACCGCCCGACGGGACGAGCCAAGCCCGGTACTCCTCCCTCATCCTCATTTACTCGAGTGGCCGGACGGACGGGATCGTCCGAGTGGAGCTGACGTCGCACCGGCCGCTGCTCGCCCAGCGGAATTAGCGGTGCAGGGGTCCGTGGAAGCGGCGATCGCACCCCGCCCCGCCGGACTGGATCCCTTTCGTCCGCAGTGGGAGGTCGACCGATTCCGTTGGCCGGATCGAATTGCCACGCTGACGGCCCATTGTGTAGCCGCTCTAGACCAACTGGTGTCGCGACTTGTGACGCACCATCGCTTGACGGGTAACGTGGTCGCTGTCACAAGTTGCGAGCGAGGAGAGGGGCGCACGCTCTTCGCGCTGCTCTTAGCACAACATGCCGCCAGGGCAGGGCACTCCGTGGCCATCGTTGACGGCGATGTGGAAAATCCGGAATTGGCTCGGCAACTGGGGCTGCTGGATACTCGCAGTTGGATCGATGGCGAACCAACTCGCGAGTACCTGGAAGAGGTCGCGGTCGCATCCGTGGACGATGCCATCACCATCGTTCCATTGAACGCTGGGGCGCACGTGCACGCCAACACCGTGGAGGACCGCGGCAGCGATGGGCCGCGGCGTGCCATGCTCCGTACACTCGCGGAGAAGTACCGCCTGGTCCTCTTAGACACCGGGCCCATGTTGACGGCGACCCGACGCTGGTACGGCCCATTCGCCCATGAAACACTGGATGCATCCCTAGTAGTTCGGGATGTGCAATCGACGTCCATGTCTCATCTGGATCACGTTGTGGACCGCATTCGTGCGACCGGAATTGGTTTCGTGGGTATTGTGGAAAACTTCGTTCAGCACCAGCAGATTTGACCTTGATTTTATTGCTTCGACATTGAGTCTTCGCCTGTGACGCACGGAGCGTCATCCTTCTCAAGCAGGGTTGCATCATGTACCAAACGTACTGGCAGTTACAGAGCCGTCCGTTCAATGACACGTACGACCCGCGGATGTACTATCCGGGCGATGCCCATCAAGGCGCACTGCTCAAGCTGCGGTATGTCATCGAAAACCGCCGGGGCGCTGCGGCACTGTCCGGAGCCGCGGGACTGGGAAAGTCCCTGCTGGTCCAAATCTTGTCGCGTCAGCTACCCGAAATCTACCAACCACGCGTCCATCTGGTGTTTCCGCAGATGTCGCACGTTGAACTGCTTACCTATTTGGCCGATGAGCTGGAGGGAACCCTATCACCTCCAACTTCTGCTGGCGCGGATCGCGGCATACGCCGCTTGCAGCATTGCCTATCAGAAAACACGCGTGCCGGACGTCACTGTGTGATGGTCATCGACGAATCCCATCTATTAAAAGACATGGGAACCTTGGAGACCATGCGCCTGTTGCTCAACTTCCAAACCGACGATCAACCGGATCTGACGTTGTTGCTGGTCGGCCAGCCCAATCTGCTCACGGCCTTGAGTCGCACGTCAAGCCTGGAAGAGCGGATTGCCGTCAAGTGTCTTTTGCGGCCTTTCACCGTTGAGGAGACCGTCAGCTACATCAGTCATCGGTTGACCGCCGCCGGTTCGGCCCATATGATCTTCGATCAGGAAGCGTTGGAACGAATTCACGCCCTCTCGTTCGGCATACCACGTCGTATCAACCGATTGTGCGACTTGGCGTTGCTGATCGGTTATGCCGAAGACCGCACCACCATTTCGCCAGCTCATATCGATGCGGTTTCCGAGGAACTCGTGGCGGTGGCCCCGGAGTGAGTAGCCCCAGAGAACGGCCGACCCGTGAACGGCCGGGCTCAGGGGGACTGACTTGGGAAATTCGTGGCGGAGCGAGTGACTCGTGTGATCCCTCAACTTGCCTCGCCTGCCGCTCGCGTAGATTCGCTCGCGAGTCGTTGTCTTGCAAAGCTACGCTGGCGCGATTGGGGGCTCGGTCTAGTCCTGACGGGTTTGGGCATCTGGCTCCGCTGGCCTGGCTTGGCCGAAGGTCTCTGGGTCGACGAATTGCATACCGCCTGGACCGTGCACGGGGGCTGGCCGGATCTGATACCGCGAGCGACGATCGGCAATCAGAGTCCGTTTTATTTCGCGCTCGTGAAGTTGATCACCGATCGGTTCGGGCTGACCGCCGATGCGCTACGCTCGCTGTCGTTGGTGGCAGGGTGCAGTTTGACGCCGCTCTGCTTCGCAATGGTGTGTCGCTGGACCGGTTCACGTAGTGCCGCCGCGCTGACTGGCGCACTGGTGGCAATGGATCCCGCCTGTCGATTCTACGCGGTGGAAGCCCGTCCGTACGCCTTGCTTCAGTTCGTGGCCTTGTTGCTATTGGCGTTGACGTACCAGCGTCATAGGGCCCCGTCCCGGTGGCTGCGTGCGGCGTGGATTCTCGGTTCGGCTCTGCTCATCTACTTCCACTACTTGGCCGGCCTCTTCGTAATGGGCATCGCCGCAGTGAGTTTACTGTTTGACCTCAAGACTCACCTCCAGCACGTCCGGGCCGGGAAAGAGCAAGCGACCACGGCATCCCATCCCCTGGCGCGCAGCGTGGCGGACTGGGGGATGATCGGACTGTTGAGTC
>SXHS01000138.1 GCA_005773145.1 Planctomycetaceae bacterium
CCCCCAGCGGGACATCTACATCGAAAAGGATGCGTCGATCAATGAGGAAATCGACCGTCTGCGACTGGCCGCCACCAGTGCGCTCATCAGCCGGCGGGACGTGATCATCGTCGCCAGCGTCTCGAGCATCTATGGCTTGGGATCGCCCGAGGATTATCGCAAATTGGTGGTCTCGCTGGATGTGGGCAAGTCGTTGGAGCGCGACGTGCTGCTATCGCGACTCATTGAGATGCAGTACACGCGCCACGATGTCGCATTTGAGCGGGCTCGGTTTCGCGTGCGTGGGGACTGTGTCGAGTTGTGGCCCGCCTACGAGGAGTTTGCCTATCGTATCGAGTTTTGGGGAGACGAAGTGGAGCGGTTATCCGCGATCAACCCCACCAGTGGCGAAGTCTTTGAACAATTTCCCCATCTCGACATTTACCCTGCCAAACATTTCGTTTTGCCGGAGGAACGTATCGAAAAGGCCGTGGAATTGATTCGTGAGGAGCTGAACGAGCGACTCGAACAACTTCGGCAACAAGGCAAATTGCTCGAGGCCCAACGCCTGAGCGCACGGACGCGTTACGACATCGAGCTGATGCAGGAGGTGGGCTATTGCCCGGGCATCGAGAACTACAGCCGCCCGCTCGCCGGACGCCAGGCGGGTTCCCCTCCCGACACGTTGTACAGTTTTTTCCCGCCAGATTTCCTGCTGATCGTCGACGAAGCGCATGTGACCGTTCCGCAAATTCGCGCGATGTATGCAGGGGACCGTAATCGCAAGATGACGTTGGTGGAACACGGCTTCCGTTTGCCCAGCGCGTTGGACAACCGACCGCTTACGTTTGAGGAATGGGAAGAGCGAGTGAATCAGGCCCTCTTCGTATCGGCAACGCCCGGCCCCTATGAACTGGGAAAAACCGGCGGCGAGGTCGTGGAACAGGTGATTCGTCCCACGGGACTATTGGATCCCGTCGTGGAGGTCTCGCCGGCTCGCGGCCAGGTGAACCATCTGCTGGAACAAATTCGCGAACGAGTCGCAGTGAAGGAACGAGTCCTGGTTACCACCATGACAAAACGCATGGCAGAGGACCTGGCCACCTACCTCAGCGAGCGTCAGGTCGCCTGCCAGTGGTTGCACAGTGAACTGGACGCCATTGAAAGGGTCGAATTGTTGCGAGATCTGCGGTGCGGGAAATTCGACGTGTTGGTCGGTGTGAATCTGTTGCGGGAAGGTCTCGATTTGCCGGAAGTGTCGTTGGTCGGCATTTTGGACGCGGATAAGGAAGGCTTCCTGCGCAGCGAAACCTCCTTAATCCAAACGATTGGTCGCGCGGCCCGCAACATCAATGCCAAAGTCATTTTGTATGCGGATGTAGTGACCGAATCGATGCGGCGCGCCATCGACGAGACCGAACGACGGCGTGCCATCCAACATGCCTACAACCAGAAGCATGGCATCACACCTGCATCGATCCGCAAGCACATCCAGGAAGGGATCGAGTCGGATGCCGCCGCACAGCGTCAAGCGCAAGCCGCCGTGGGGCGGTCCGCAGAGGCCACCGGTGTTGCGCCGGAGGTGTTGAATGAACTTGAGGCAGAAATGCTGCAAGCGGCCGAGAATCTGGAATTCGAGCGGGCCGCGGCAATCCGCGATCGCATCCAGCAACTCCAGCAAGGGGAGACCAGCGGACGTAACGCGCCGTCCGATGCACGTAGCGGACCAAAACGCCGTGGGCGTTCCCGCATCCCGCGTCCCAAACAATAGTGGACGCCCGCTCACGCCGCGCAAGGTGCGAGAGCCTTGCGACATCTAGGCACGATGGTTGTTAGCCGCCTGTTTGCCACTGGGCCAGCCAGGCATCCACAGCCCCACTCCAATCCGTCGGCCCGGTGATTCCCTCCACCATCCCGGTGCTGAGCCGCCCCCTGACGCCGGTAGGAGTACGCGTTTCCGAGGCAGCGAAATCGGCGTCGTGACGGCGTCCCAAACTGACGGAGTCGGAATCCGCCTCCGACCGCCCCCCGATCTGGGCCACGCGCAGCGATATCGGCGCGGCCGCCGATTGTTGCCTTGCCGACGTCACTTGAGCGACTCGCGTTGCGAGGCCCGAGCGGTTAACGCTCTGGAGTACATCGGCATCTCGTGGCACTCCCAAGTTAAACACAGACAGGTTACGTCCTTCGTTTCCGTTGGTAGTGGCCCCCTCGGCATACGCCAACAAGCTAGTGCTGGCTCCCTGTAGCGGCGCGGTGGGTACGACTCGACCGTGCAAACTCTCGAAGCCCGCTGACAAACGCAACTGACTCGCGCCGATTCGCCAGTTACTCCGCGCCGGCATGGCCAGGTCAACGTCGACCGAAGTTCCGTAGAGCATCGCCTGATCATGGCCCAGACTACCAATGGCATTCACCTGATCAAAACCATACGCCGAGTGCTGAAATCGATAGCCGGCCACATCTCCCTGGATGCGGCCCATATCGGACTGAAAGATCAGCGTGTCGTTGGCGGTTGAATCGTAGAGGCTCGCCTTATCGATGCCACCAGAAGCATAGGCGGTTACCCGCTCAAAACCGTTCGTTACCAGCGCGTACGACCGGCCGGTCAGGCGAGCCGCACCGGGTTGGGCGATGAAGGTTTCGTTCCCCAACGTGTCGTAGAGACTGGCCTGATCCTCCCCCGAGGATGCGAAGACGTCGACTCGTGCGAATCCAACCGCGCGGTGCGCGAACCCATTACCACTCATGGTGGATTCCGCCGCGCTACCGACAAACTGATCGTTCCCCACAGAATCGTGGAAGACGACCGAGTCGTATCCCCCTCCGCCAACCAAAATGATCTGCTCAACTCCGTCAACGCCAACGGCATATCCACGTCCGGTGACATTCGCGCCATTCACGCCAATCACGGCTACATCCTTGCCCGTGCTCCCGGTCACATGCGCGACGTCGACACCATCTCCCCCTTGGAAACGGACCGATGACACCAATCGCCGATCGAGGCCGTAGTCTAAGCCATTGATCGTAAATCGTGTCGGCGCGCCGGCCACGTACTGGAACGAGTCACTCCCCGCGCTGCCATGTACCGTGGCCAACGGACCGTTGATCTCCACCAGATTGGCCACGCGGATGTGAACGTTTGCATTTCCCCCCCACGCGCGGATCAACAATTCTTCACCAGCGCGCACGGAGGCATC
>SXHS01000139.1 GCA_005773145.1 Planctomycetaceae bacterium
AACTGGCATGCATGATTCGCTGGCAAGGTGCTGTGGACGACGCGAGCGACATCGAAACCATCCCCAGGAGGCTGGCTGGCGATGGACGGCTTAGCGGACAAGGTTCGCGAGTTGGGCTGCACGAACAAGGTGATGGTCAACCCGCACCCTTACGCGCCGGCCGGGCCGGCCTACGAGGCCGACAAGGCCACCGGGGTGGGGCTCCCAAGTCTGAGCCAGCGTTACGCAACTTGGGCCACTGGCCTGTTTCTTAACAGTCTCCAAGAGCATGGATTGAAGTATGATGCCCTGTACTTTGACGGGTATTCGGCCCACAATGGATTTCCGGAGCACCGCGATGCGCAAGGGCCGGTCAGCCGGCGGGAAGCGTTCGAAGCACAACTGGCCTGTTTCGGCCAGACACGGTCCCACGGCATTATTCCGGGGGCCGAATTGGCCCGGTTCTGGTCCATCGGTGCCTGTGATTTCTTTTTCTTCACCGATTGGTCGGCCGATCGGCTGCGTTCCGGTGAGCCGGTGCCGCTTGTGCCCCTGGTGTTTCACGATTGCTACGCGGCCCATTTTTCCGGAGGGGGCTATTACGATGAAGGCAAATACGATTGGTATGCCGACCGTCATCCACGGCTTTACGAATTGATGTATGCGGCCATGCCCTCGCACAACTGGCTGCCGGGAGGCAGTCGGCCGATTGAACGGCAGGACTGGGACACACCGGCCATGAGTCGGCGGTTGGAGTGGTTGCGCTTATGGCACGCCTTTTTTCAAAAGGTGTGCTACTCCGAGATGCTGTCACATAAGTTCCTCAATCCCGATCGGACGCTCCAGCAGGTGCAGTTTGAGGGAGGCGTGACCGCCGATTTTGATCTGGCCCAAGGGCGTTTTCGCGTTCAGGGCGTGCCAGGATTCAGCGGCGACTGGCAAACGCCGCCGGACATTTCTGGTAGCGATCGAAAATAGTGCGATGGATTAACCGTCGGATCTTCAAACATGGAGAACAAAGATGAATGACTTCGGTCGGCGAATCTCCGGCGTGCATGGCTTGGCCATCGGCGCCATTGCGTTACTAGCGGCATTGCTCCCGATCCGCAGTCCGGCCTGCGCCGGCGAGCCTACCGTACAGGATCTATCGAAGGCGAAGTTTGAACGGGTGGCCGGTCCCGTGGCCGGTCGCGCCGTTCTCGATTCCGACGGTCCCGCAGGATTATGCGAAGGCGTGGCGGGTGGGCCGACGGTGGATTTCGACGGCCAGTTGTATCGGATGTGGTTTGTCGGTGGAGTGAAAACCACCGACCAAGGTGTGCCCTACGGCTGGTATGAACGCATTGGACTGGCCACCAGTCCGGATGGGGTGCATTGGGAAGTGGCCAACGACGGAAAGGCCGTGCTGGATTTGGGTCCCGCCGGCAGTTTTGACGCCAAGGGCCTGGCACATCCGTTCGTGATGCGCAGCGGCGACGAATTCTGGATGTGGTACGGGGGCATCGATGGCCGGCAAGCTCAAGATCTGGGTCTCAATCCAGGGCACGTGCGCGTCGAGCAAATCGGTCTGGCCAAAAGCAGCGATGGCATTCACTGGAAACGTTCGCCGCAGCCGGTGATGAAAATCGGCGCGTCGGATTCCATCGACAGCATCCAAGCCACCGGGATGCACGTGCTTAAGAAAGGTGACGAGTATTGGATGTGGTACGGGGCCTACAACGGCAATCACACCATTGGTCTGGCGACCAGCACCGACGGCGTCCACTGGGCCAAGGCCAACGGCGGCCAACCGGTCCAGGGCTTGGAAGGCCCGGCGCAATTAGGGCCGAGCGTCTATTTTGATGGCAGGCAGTTTTTCATGCTGTACAACCACGGCTCTCAAGGAGGCTGGGACATGTTCGCGGCGACGAGCGCCGACGGCATCCATTGGACCCCGACCAACAACGGCCAACCGCTCTTGGGCCCAGCCCCGGAAGGCAACTTCGACACGGCCGGTCGCGGTCGCAATTACGCCGTCCACCCGACCCAAATGCTGTTCAACAAGGATGGGGTCCGAGTCTGGTACGCGGCAGAAGACGGTTCACCGCCCCACCGCATCCGACTCGGTCTGATGGCTGCCCCGTTGCGTTAGCTTGCGCCCCATTGTCACCGTACAACGGAGATGGTTCCATGCAATCGATTGACCGTCGCGCGTTTATCGGCATGTCGTTAGGAGGCATTGCAGCAGCCGCGACGCAGCCGGCATTCTCGAGTGAAGACGTGCCACCGGGTGTGGGCGCCGGCGGCAGGCCCGACACGCTCATGCTCACATGGCGGAGCGACCCTACCACAACCATCACCGTGCAATGGATTGGCCCGGCCCGGACCTTCCAAGATGCGGCCGTCTGGTACGCACCTATCAGCCAGGCTACGTGGCAGTCCGTCGCGACTGGCCAGCAAGCTTATCCTCTGACCGACCTGCAACGCTACCGCGCTGAGCTGACCGGACTTTCGCCGAGTACCGAATACCGCCTGAAGATCGGCCGCGATCCCACGGTGTTTCGCTTCCGGACGATGCCGGCCAAGGCCACAAATGCCTTCCAATTCGTGTCGGGCGGTGACTGCGGTGTCGATCAGTATGCCGTCGCCAACAACATCCTGGCCGCAAAACAGGATCCGATGTTTGCCTTGATTGGCGGCGACATCGCGTACGACGACGGCCTGTTGCCTGATGTGAGTCTGCAGTTCGTGCGAAATTACAGTCGCCACATGGTCGATAGTCAAGGTCGGTTGATTCCGATGGTCGTTTGCATCGGCAACCACGACCTCCAGGGTGAGTACGGAATGCAGCGACAAGACGCACCGTTCTTCTTTTCACTCCACGACGGTTTGTTTGCGGAGCGGAGCTACGCGACTCTGGATTTCGGCGACTATTTGAGCCTGGTCTTACTCGATACGGGGCACGTCGCGCCCATCGGCGGCGAGCAAGCCGATTGGCTGGACAAGTCTTTGGCGGAGCGGACCGACCGGCCACACCTGTATGTCGTCAATCATGTCCCGGCTTATCCTTCTCGTCCCAACTCAGGGGACAAGAACGAGCCCGACAGCGGCGAGATGAATCGCCAACACTGGGTGCCACTATTTGAGAAACACAACGTGGATCTGGTACTGGAGCATCACGACCACGCTTTCAGCCGGACTCACCCGCTAAAGAACAACAGCGTCGATAAGAACGGGCTCGTCTATCTGGGAGATGGATCGTGGGGCAAGATGAGGTCGACCAAAGCGCCCGACAATCGCCCCTATCTTGCGTTTACCGATGAGTCCTGCCACCTGAGCGTTCATCGCCTTGAGGGGCAGCAATGCTTTCACCTGACCCTGAGTGATGCCGGGCGGATCGTCGACGCGTGCCAGACTTCCAAGCGGCCACGGCGATCAACCGGACGCGGCTAACCGATCCGATGATGGGGATTTTCCGCAGTCCCAGTCACTGCACTCCGCCGCCCTCATCGTGCATCTCCCCCCCAGCACCCGACAGCACACGATCCACCGCTTTGCAGTCAGCCCAGATCAGGAGTTCTGGGCCTGCGGTTGGATTAAAACTTAGCTATTAGCAGCAGTTTCGGGCCGATTCCAATTATTTTTGAAATTCTGGGGGGCGTTTGCTTGCAATCCCCGCAACCCGTTCCTATTCCTAAAAGTCGATCTTTTCGGGAACGGTTTCAAATAAATTTCCGATCGAATCTGAACTTCAACGTTTGCTGTCACCTCGTTCGGCTTGGTGTTTTCTTCAACAGGAGTGACTCATGAAAAAATATCTGGCGAGTTTCACAGCGTTGGTTGTGTCTTTGAACGTATTGCTGGCGAGCGCGTTGCCGGCAGGCGCGGCGGTTGTGTTTGACGGCACGGGCAGTCCGGCGGGGGTCGGATACTCGATCAACGGCAGTGCCGCGATTTATTCCTTCGATACGC
>SXHS01000020.1 GCA_005773145.1 Planctomycetaceae bacterium
CATTTCACCGCACTGCACCTGGCCTTCAACATGTACATGCTGTACGTGTTGGGATCTCCCATTGAAACGCGACGTGGCCGCTGGCGATTTCTCGTGATCTTCCTGACCCTCGCTGCATTATCCAATTTTGCCCAGGCCTGGGTTTCTGTCCAATACCCAGAGTCGAGTTGGGGCGGTAGTCCGCTCTTCGGCGGCATGTCGGGTGTTGTCTATGGCCTGCTGGGATATTTATGGATGAAGGCCCTGTATGATCCCGGCGCGGGGTTGTCCATTAACCCGCAAACGGTCTATTTCTTGTTGTTTTGGCTGGTCTTGTGTTTCACGGGATTGGTGGGGAATATCGCCAATACAGCGCATACGGCTGGCCTGATCGTGGGAATGGCCATCGGTTACGCTCCATGCCTGTTTCCCAGCCGGCGCACATGATCACGGGGCTTGCGTACCCTTTGGCGCGGCTGCGTATTGTTCTTCGAGAAACGCTTGCAGCGCGTGCGCGATTGGCGCACTGCAGATAGGCCCGTTTTTCCCCTCGACCAGCCATAGGGTGCGGCATTCAGCGTCGATGAGAAGGCGCGACAGGCCATCGCGATCTCGAAAAAACAAGGCGTAGGCCCAGCGTGGCGCGGTTGCCTGGTTGCGCACGTTCCAATCGTAACTGGCGTCCTCGACGAGGGCCTGACGGGCGTTTTGGATTCCCTTGGCACGCGAGACGTCGCGTGGATTCTCAAGGTATTGTGGCGGATCTCCTTGCGTTGCGAGCGGTGCGCCGAGGTTGCTGGGCTCGTCACGGACTCGTAACAACTCCACGCTTGGGGCATACCGAATGCGCATACCCGCTTGGCCGCCCCAATGGTCCACCACCCGCTGGCCCAAGGACTGCCGGTACCACCAGGCGAAGCCAGCGGCGGCCAGGGCCAGTCCAAAAATCAACAACACAACGGCGGGGCCTCGGAGGGAGGTGCCATGGGGGGCTTGGGCTCGATTTCCACGGGTGGTCGTATTCTCGGCGGGTTGCATCCCTTCTATGATAAACGATGAGAGGGAATCAGCAGTAGGCGGACTGCGATCTGCCCACAGTCGTCATTCGATTTGGCTATGAGGAGTGTGTTGACGTGCCGGATACATTTGATCCGTATCGAGAAGCGCTGGTGATGGAAACCGTGACCATTTGGCCGGAACAAACCCCATTGGGGCTGGAAGCCAGACATCGCATTGAACTGGCCCTGCACGCCAATCCAGAGCAGGCGGCTCACTTGGAATATGCACGCACCCACACGGGCTTTTGCCGTCAAATCACCGTGACGGATGCCGATCTGCAGAGGCTGCAAGCATAGTGCAAAGCCATGGTGCAGCGAGGCCGATTTCCGACCGGTCTCCCCGAAGCAAGAAGAGGTGTCAGCAGTGGCTTGCGAAATGCAGACGATTCGCGTCGAGTTAGGGGAGCGGAGCTATTCGATTGATATCGGTGCCGCCCTGCTGAGCCGCGCCCACGAGATCTTGCGGGGTGCTTGGTCGCATTTTCCAGCTGCGCCGCATGCCGTACTGATTACCGATCACCATGTGGCGCCTCTCTTCGCCGACCCGCTCGCGAATCAGTTGACCACGCATGGTTGGCGGATCTCCACGTTTGTCGTGCCGGCCGGCGAGTCAAGCAAAGCGTTGGCGGCGGTTGGCCGCCTCTGGGAAGATTTGCTGGCCTGTGGAGCGGATCGACACAGCGTTGTGCTGGCCGTCGGCGGGGGTGTGGTGGGGGACCTGGCCGGATTTGTGGCGGCCACCTACACGCGGGGCATACCGCTGATCCAAGTTCCCACGACATTACTGGCTCAGGTGGACAGTAGTGTCGGCGGTAAGGTTGGCATCAATCTGCCTGGCTCGAAGAATATGGTCGGCGCGTTTTGGCAGCCACGTTATGTCCTGATTGACACCGAGACGCTACGCACACTCCCCGAGCGTGAGTATCGTGCTGGCCTGGCGGAAGTCGTCAAGTATGGCGTCATCATGGACGAAGACCTATTTGCGTACTTGGAGACCCATCTCGATTTTATACAACGGCGGGATCCCGAAGTGATGCAGCACATCGTTACCCGCTGCTGTCGGTTGAAGGCCGATGTGGTGGAAATCGACGAGCGCGAAGAAACCGGACGACGCGCCATCCTGAATTACGGACACACCTTTGGACATGCGCTGGAGGCGCTCACTGGGTACGATCAGTTGTTACACGGTGAGGCCGTGGCAATGGGCATGGATGCGGCGGCCCGGCTGGCTGTCGCGCTGGGAAGATGGGACGCCGCATGCTGGCAACGGCAGCGACGTTTGTTGGAGGCTCTGGGCCTCCCTCAGCGTTGGCCCCAGGTCGATTTGCCGCAGGTCATGCAGGTCATGCAGCATGACAAGAAATCGGCTCAGGGGGCGTTGCGATTGATCCTCCCCTCACGGTTGGGACACGTCGAACTCGTCCGGGATGTCGAACCGTCGCTGATCCATCGTGTCATGCGCGAGTGCCAAGATCCGTCATCCGCTTCTCCTGCAGCGCGAAGTTAGATGTTGTCATTGATTGTAGCCATGGCCGAGAATCGTGTGATTGGTCGGGATGGCCAATTGCCTTGGCGTCTCTCCAGCGATCTGCGTCGCTTCAAGCAATTGACGATGGGACACCA
>SXHS01000140.1 GCA_005773145.1 Planctomycetaceae bacterium
TATCTTGTCTTGGGTTGTTGGGTTGCTAGTGCAGAATAAGTCTCATTTTTGTCTTGTCGTGGATTCCGAGCCGTTGGCCGTTTTTTGCGAATCTTACGTGCTCGCGAATCTTACGTGCTCGCGAATCTTACGTGTTTGTTGTTTCTATCCATGAATGGTTTCTGGTTTTGGGAGTAATCACGATGCGAATTGCATGGCTATTTGGAGTTTTGGGTGTGACGCTGGGATCGGTATCCGGCGCCTACGGTGGTACGGTTGCGGCCGACTGGGCCCAAGAAATGACATCGACGACAACGCTGGCGGGCTGGGGGGGGTATACGGGGAATATTAGTACCACATCTACGCCTTTCTGGTCAAAACGTGTTGACGGGAATATGGTCTTGAATCAGACCGGAACCGGTACTTGGAAACACTTGAAAACGGATGTGGGTGGTCAGATCGCGCCCAGAAGCGATTCCGATAGTGTACCGGGGCTTCCGGGAGAGACTGAGGTACTTGTTCCTTGGAGCGACCCCGGGAATCCCACCTACGGCGTCGGCCCACTCGGAACCGGCCTCCAAACCTCAGCCATCGCCATAAATACACCCACCAACGTCATGCAGTACACGGTGGATATTAGGTTGAAGATCACCAACTACAACTGGAACCTGCTCGTCGACGGCGATGGGGATTCGATGGACGATTCCAATGGCGATGGTGACCCGGCATATGATCCTTGGACATTCGACAACAATAACCCGGGTTTGCCAGAAGCGCCGGCGGCAATTGGTGGCGACTTCAACTATGGCGACATTTTAACTGTATTTGCGATGGGCAGAAATGGTTCTCATGGTAGCATCGGCTTAGGGTTCAACAGTCATGGCTTTAACCTTGACGAGAACGGCGCCATCATCTCCGCCAAGCAAAGCTTTACTGCTGGTGAGCGCTACACGGGCTCCTTCATGAGTCTCACGAACAACACGGGCAACGACGTCCGTTTCGGTGCCGAGCCGGGGGTCAGCCTACCCCACATTGATGGTATCGACTTGAGACCGGGTGGGGGAGTGGTAGACCAATGGAGAATCTTACGCCTTCAATCCACCGTGAATGCCGAGGGAAAGAATTTCACCTCTCCCGCTCTAGGCGTTTGGCAAGGACGCCTGCGTGCCTTGCTGGGTGACGATACTGGTCAGAACTGGGTGGAGCTCGGCGATGTGGACTCGGAAGTCACTCCCAATACCCCGCGGGATCGAAGCATCTACTTGAGCACCGGTACCGGTAACGTCAATGGCGATGGCACCGTGGGCAAGGCCGATATCGAGTTCGACTATATGCGGATTTCCTACGCGGCCATCCCCGACAGCGTGCTGATCGGTCCGACCGGGGCAGGTACGGGGAATATCATCCTGAACGCCAACGACGTTACCCGGCTGGAGATTGGCGGTAATCCGGTTGAAAATACGACTTTCAAGACGAATCAAGGCACCGACTACGACGTGATCCGCACGCGTAAGCTTGTTGCCACGCTGCAGAACAGCGTGACGTTGGCCGGCACCGTCAATTTCATCGGCTCAACTCGGGAAGGTGGCGCACCCCAAGAATTAGATCCAATGGGCAACCCGGTCATGGACGTAGGGGCAAACGACGCTGGTCTCCCCTATGGAATTCTAAACGACGATCGCCGCTACATTCTTCCGGATATCGGCCAGGGGCCGTCGCGAACTTACATTGATGAGTTCGGGGACCCGCAAACGCTCGTCGTGAATCCAGCCAATCATCGCGGCAAGAAGATCACCCGCAAGGGCGTCGTTAAGGCTGCTACGGTCTCGGGTAGTTTCTCCACCGTGCAATACGGAGGCGTGGCCGCATCGGTTCTCGCGGAAAAGGGATTGTTTGTGAAGGCGGTTGGCTTTACCAATCGGGCCGACACAGATCAGCGGAGCACCGGAAGCACGGCCGCTACCATCCTTGCCCACTCGGGTGTCGACTTCGTGCTGCTCAATGCCAAGTTGGGGGACGCAGATGGCGATGAGATTGTCTCGTCCTCGGACGTGTTTACCGCGTTGGGCAATTTGGGTGCGGCCACGGTTGGCGAAGATTGGAATCGTGGGAACTTTGACGGGGACAATCTTGTAAGCTCTGGGGACGTCTTCACCGCGTTGGGCAACCTGGGTGCGTACACGCCCACGGCGATCGCCGACATTTCCAGTGTTCCCGAGCCCAGCTCGGCCCTGCTGTTGCTGTCGTTCCTGGCGATTGGTGGGGTGACTCGCCGTCGCGTGTGACCGAGTGCGTTAGTGGGATTTCATTGATTGTTGTTGAGGCCACGGGTGGCTAGTCCGCCCGTGGCCTTTTTCCTGCGCGGTTCGTGCTTGGTGTCGGATGTATTCGTAGGAGGGCCGAGTGTGTTAACAAGTGGTAGAAGTCCGGTCGGTTGGCGCTTACGGCTCGGTTCGGCGATCCACGAAACGCTCCGCTTTTCCCTCGAAGCGGGGGAGTGATCCGGTCGGTACGGTTTGTACCGCGATCTTCAGTCCCAACTGCGTCTGCAGGCTGTTAGCCACTCCCGGCGCGTCGATCGGATCTCCCTCGACCTCGACGCGCAGCGCGTCCATGGTCCCTTCCTTCAACGCAGTCAGACGAAATTCGGCAATCGCCGGGAATTGGCGAATGACCGCCTCGACGCTGCTCGGAAATACATTCATGCCGCGGATGATGAGCATATCGTCGATGCGGCCCAAGGCGCCCCCTGGCAAGAAAACAAATTGATTTTTTTTAGCGTGTTGCCAACTGGGTCTCGCCAGATCGCCCGTTCGATAACGAATCACTGGGCAACCGGCGCGGCCCAGCGTGGTCAGAACGATTTCAGACAGTTCCCCTTCGCCCGCTGGCGTGTCATCCTTTAGAGAGAGGAATTCGACGATGAATTCGCTCTCGATCACATGCAATCCAACGCCCTCCGGGTCGGCGTAGCCCCAGGGGCCAACCTCTGTCGCGCCACAATGGTCCACGACTCGGCATTGCCATGCCTGCTCGATCCGCCGACGCACGCTGGGAATCGAGCCCCCCGGCTCGCCGGCCACGATCAAACAGCGCACGTTAGGCGTGGTGGGATGAATCTGCTGTTGCGCAGCGACCTCGGCCATGCGTAGAGCGTAGCTTGGCGTGCAACAGACCACGGTGGCTTCGCTCGCCTGCAATAGATCCCAGCGGGCCAGGGTACTCATACCGCCGGCGGGAATGGCCATCGCGCGCCGCGCTGTGACCGCGTCGAATGCGCTCCAGAAACCGATGAAGGGTCCGAAGGAAAATGCCATCATCACGCGGTCGGCGGCAGTGACTTCGGCCGCATCCAGCACGTACTGCCATGTGGCGATCCACCACTCCCAGTCCTCCGGGCGATCCATGATCATCAGGGGACGACCGCGCGTCCCCGAAGTGCGATGCAGGCGGGTGTAGTGATCGATCGGCCAAGTCAGATGTCCGGGTTGTCCAGACGGCGTGGCGGCGGAGACCAACTCTTCTTTGGTGGTGAAAGGAAGTTGGCGAAACTTGGACCAGGAATCGATCGGCAGCGCAACGCCGGCGTCCGTAAATTTCCGCTGATAAAACGCGTTATGAGGCAGGATGGTCTGCAACAACTGCTGGAATCGTTCCAGCTGGTGTGCGGCAATCGACGTTCGATCTTGCTGTTCCAGTTGGCGCCGTTGCGCTGGGGTAGCGAGTGCATCCATCCTGGTATGATAGGCAGCCCTCCGCGCGCCGTAAAGCGGCGGAGGCTCTAAACAACGGCGGACGAAGCGTCTAAGATGCAGGGTATGCCCACACCATCGACCTCGCCGACATCGGACACATCGAACGAATCGAACACAGCGGACACATCGCGCCGAGGCCCGGGTGGCGGTTCACTGCTGGTCATTTTTCTAACCGTGTTTGTGGATCTACTGGGGTTTGGCATCGTCATTCCCCTGCTGCCGCTTTATGCCGAGCATTTCGCGGTGGATGCATCGGGGTGGCAGCTGGGAATGCTGATGGCCAGTTTCTCGGCGATGCAGTTCTTATTCGCGCCGATGTGGGGGCGTCTATCGGACCGCGTGGGACGGCGGCCGATCATCATGATTGGCCTGGCTGGCTCCGTGCTCTGTTACGTACTCTTTGGCCTGGCGTCGATATGGCATAGTTTTACCTTGTTGTTCGTATCGCGAATCGGCGCGGGGGTGGCGGGTGCGACCATCTCCACCGCGCAGGCTTATATTGCTGATTCGACAAGCTTGGAACAAAGGCCCAAGGGAATGGCGCTGATCGGCATGGCGTTTGGCTTGGGGTTCACATTGGGTCCGCTGATTGGCTATCTCTCCATCTGGGGGCATCCGGAGGATCCGGGGGCGGAACCCGGCTGGGTGGCTGCGGGATTTTCTCTGCTGGCGTTGCTCTTGGCGTGGCGTCTGTTGCCGGAATCCCGGCGGCCGGATAGCGTGGCCGCCCATCGTCATTGGCTGGACGTGCGTTTATTGGCAGCGGCGTTACGGGTACCTTCCATTGCCTTGTTGCTGGTTGCCATTTTTGTCTGCGTTTTTTCCTTTGCCAATTTTGAAACGACCTTGGCCCTCGTGATCAAGGGGACGGCAAAATCTATGATGGAGCCTGCGTTTCGTTTCAATTTTGAGCAGGTGTTCCTGACGTTTGCCTACATCGGCGTGGTGCTCGCGTTGGTGCAGGGGGTGTTTGTACGCCGGGTCGCCGGGCGCGTTTCCGAGGGAGTCCTGGCGACGGCTGGTGCCTTGCTTGAGTCCGTCGGGTTCGTGATGATGGCGGGCGCCGTGATGTGGGCCTCGACGTGGCTCTTATGGACTGCACTCACCGTGGTCGTAACGGGATTCTCCTTGCTGACGCCGTCCTTGAATTCGCTGCTTTCGCGCCGCAGTTCCCCGACACAACAGGGGGGCATTTTGGGGCTGGGGCAGAGCGTGAGTTCCCTGGCTCGCATTCTGGGGGCCGGATTGGGAATCCCGTTGTTGAAGGCGCATCCCAGTCTCCCCTATTGGTCCGGCGCCGCACTGATGCTGGGTGGCTGCCTCTTGGTCTTGGTCGCATCGCGCTCGGGGGCCGACTATGCGTCGGAGCGAGTCCCTCTCCCCTAACGCGGAAGGGTGCTGCTGCCTTGGGTAACTCACACGATTCGCCGCAGCTGAGCTTCGATGAGGGAACCTTACTGTTGGCCCATTGGCCAGCGAACGTGGAGCCCCCGCACATCGACGGCTGCGGTTGGTTCTGGGATTCCCGCGTATCCGCTTGGCGGTGCGATGCCTGGTGCTACCGAGAACAAGTGGCTGCCTTGCGGTCGTCGCAACCGGGATTGCAAAACGCGCTGTCGAATTGGGATCGTATCGAGTACCCCCGCGTCGTATTGCCCGAATTGCGATCGGAGCAACAAGCAGCGCTGGAGGCCTGGATGCCGCAGCGTCGGGGGGTGGTTGTCATGCCAACCGGAACGGGCAAGACCGAGGTCGCGTTGGCCATCATGCAGCACACAGGCGTGTCGACGCTGGTGGTCGCTCCCGTCCGCGACCTGATGTATCAATGGCATCGGCGGATCTTGCAGGGATTGGGCTATGATGCGGGCATTATCGGCGACCAAATTTTTCGCGTGCAACCGATTTCGGTCACGACGTATGACAGTGCCTGTTTGCACATGAACCGACTGGGAGATCGCTTCGCCCTGATCGTGTTTGACGAATGTCATCATCTGCCAGGTCCCGTCCGAAGCGATGCCGCCCGCATGTCGGCCGCGCCGTTTCGTTTAGGATTGACCGCGACGTTGCAGCGCGCAGACGGCCGGCATCTCGATCTGCTGCAATGGATTGGCCCGGTCGTCTATGAATTGCCGCTGGAGAACGTCAAAGGCAAGTCGCTGGCGGATTACGAGATTGTCCGCGTACCGGTTTTTTTGCACGATGATGAGCAGCGACGGTACGACGAGTTGTCGCGCCAAATTCGACACTACATGGCGGATTGCCGACAGAATAACGAACAAATCAAGACCTGGCAGGATGTTTGCGCGCAGGCGGCGGCCGACCCGGCCGCTCGAGCTGCCTTGAAGGCGCTGCGCATGAAGCAGGCCGTGGAGGATCGCGCTCGCGAAAAGCTGCGCGTCTTGGAGGACTTGTTTCGCTTGCACGCCGGCACCCCCATGCTGGTGTTCGCGGGATCCAACGCAATGGCGCGCGGCGTATCGCAACGATTCTTGATCCCTTGCTTATTGAATCATTGTCGCAAGCGGGAGCGGCTGGACATTTTGGACGGTTTGGCCCAGGGCCGTTATCCGGCCGTCGTGGCCAATCAGGTGTTGGATGAAGGGGTGGACGTGCCGGCGGTGAAAGTCGGTGTGGTTCTGGGAGGGACATCCTCCACACGGCAGGCCCGACAGCGGCTGGGGCGTATCCTCAGGCGGCTGGGGGACGCGCGTGCCGTGCTGTACGAAGTGGTGTGCGCCGAAACTCGCGAGGTCAAGCGATCCCGCAAACGTCGGGACGACTCGGCGTTCGATGGTACGCGACATAGACGCTTGTAGTGTGACGCTATGTTACTTAAATCCCATCGGATCGCGTATCTTGACTTTGCCCGCCGGCGGGTCCGTGCGGATCGTTTGACGACGCGGACCCATGCGCAGTACGTGGCGTTTGCTGATCGGATGCTGCAGGTTTACCAGAGCGGGAAGGGGATGACACGGCAGGAACTCCACCGGGAAATTCACCAGATCTTTGCCGATGAGCCGGATTGCCCACCTCGCCGTATCGACGCGTTCTGCAAACTGCTGGACGATGTCAGTACGTTTGACGCGGACCGCCGTGGTCGTTCGGCTGAGTTGCGTCGGCAAGTATTCACACTGGCCGGCCCCTATCACCCGTTGGTGACCAGCGCGGACCATCTGTTCGAATACGAGGAGTCGGCGGTCAAGGAGCGGATCGCAACCGAGATCGGCGTGCCATGGCAAGACATCGAACCGCGATTGTTCGCCGATGTTCTGGAATTCCAACGTCTGCGTACGTTTGCAGGTTTCGATACGGCGAGTGATCTATTGGCTCGCTATAATGTGGGGCAGTTGCAGACGCTGCTGTTCAGCGCGGTGGACGTGACCATCCGGGCGCAGGCCGATTTTAGAATTCTCTTGCAGCAGGCGAAATTGGCCCGGCTCATGCATACGCTGGCGCGGCGAGAGAACGGATATGAGATTCACCTGGATGGTCCCGCCTCCGTTATGCGACAGACACGACGTTACGGGGTCGCCTTGGCGAAGTTCTTGCCTGGGCTCTTGGCCTGCCGCGATTGGGTCATGCGGGCGCGGATCGAAGTACGCCGCCACAGTCCGTATTTGGATTTGATTCTATCGTCGCGCGACGGCTATCGAGCCACCATGGAGATCCCGGAGTTCGATTCGGACGTCGAGGCGCGATTCGCCGCCGCATGGGGGGAACAGCCGCGAGAGGGGTGGACCTTGCATCGTGAAGCCGTCGTGTTGCACCAAGGCCAGAAATCA
>SXHS01000141.1 GCA_005773145.1 Planctomycetaceae bacterium
CCGAGTCCCGGTAACCACTTGCCCGAATCCTTGCAACCAAACTCCCGTTTGACCAACGATTCGGCCAAATCGCCCGCGATGCCAAAAACGGCCAGCACCGCGCCATAGCCGGCCCACTGCCACCAATGGCCACGGCTGGCCGCTTGCATCACCCACGGCACGACAACTGCGAAATACAACACACTGGCCAGACACCCGGCCAAGATCCCACCCCACGCGCCCGCCACTGTCTTGCCAGGACTTAAATGCGGCGCCAACTTACGGCGGCCCAAAGCCCGACCGACAAAGTAGGCACCGGTATCCGAGCATTTCACCACGGCCACGACCGACACCACGGCCATGACGCCCCAGGCATCCGCGAATTGGCAACGCAAGTGCAATAAGGCAGTCAACGGCACCGCCACGAACAGGCCGCCCAACAGGCCTACCGCAATGCGCAATGTCGGGCGAGTCCGTGACGGATACCAACATATTTCAGTTACAAACCCCGTTGCCAATGCGAGGACCAACGCCCCCAGAGTCCAATCAAAGGATGGTCGTGGCGCGCCGTTCGCGAGTCGGCTGGGGACGATTCCCGCTGCATACACCGACAGACCGGTCAGATAAACGAGAGCCCCGTTCGGTGCCTCGTCCCGCCCCTGCATCATCGTCAACCAATCCCGAGCTGCCAATATGCACACCACCGCCCCTAGTCCCATCATCCAGCCGCCTGGTTGCCCTGCCACGACATACTCGGGCTGCGCATCGAGCCACAACACCAGCAGCACTGGCACCAAGATCACGACGGACATCAACAATCGCCACGCGAGCAATTCTGGCTCCCTTTGCCGGGTTTGGTGGGCCCCATCGTATCGGGATCATCCAGCCCCAATCATCCCCACAGGACGCACGGTTGCCAAGCGTCCGTTACACCACGTCCTTCACAAGCCGTCGGACTCTTCACCTCGGTTCAACCCGCCGAATCGGCGTTCGCGCGCCGCATAATCTCGCAGCGCATGATGCAAATCCTCGACCTCAAACTCCGGCCAACATTTCTCCGTGATCCACAACTCGGCGTAACTGATTTGCCAGAGCAGAAAATTACTGATGCGCATTTCCCCAGCGGTGCGGATCAATAAATCGGGATCAGGCATGCCGCTGGTGTACAGGTAGTTGGAGATAAGCTGTTCGTCGACCTGCGTGGGCGCAACGGTACCGTCGCGAACGTCCTGTGCGAGTCGGCGCACGGCATCCACCATTTCACCGCGTCCGCCGTAATTGATCGCCAGGCAGAGCAGTGTCCCTGGATTGTCGGCACTCATTTCGATGGTCCGATCCATCTCGGCCAACACCCGCGCCGGGATGCCGTCGCGACGGCCGATCACGCGGACCCGAATTCCCTGCCGCATGATCAACTCACGCTCCTCGATCATATACTGTTCCAGCAAGCGCATCAGGAAATCCAATTCCTGTTGGGGCCGTTTCCAGTTCTCGCTGGAAAGGCAGTACAAGGTCAACTGGCCCACGCCCAAGCGAGCACATTCTTCAGTCGTTCGCCGCACACTATCCACACCGCGGCGATGTCCTTCGGCGCGTGGCAACCCGAGTCGCTGAGCCCAGCGACCATTGCCATCCATGATGACGGCGATGTGCCGTGGCAGCGGTTGCGGAACGGAGGGGTCCTGAGCGCTCGCCGATGTTGAGGCTACGTTAGACACGACAGTCTTCTCGAGCGGCGGACGCACGCCCCTGAAGAAAAATGGTCTGTTCACGATCTGGACCGACCGACACAATACCGATCGGACAACCGACCAATTCGGAAATTCGTTCCAGGTAACGTCGGGCATTCAGCGGCAGGTCGTCCCCACCGCGGGCCCGCGTGAGGTCCTCCGACCACCCGGGCAGCGTCTCGTACACTGGCGTGGCCTGGCGCAAGTCGTCGATATGACTGGGGAACTGTGTGACTCGACGCCCACCTATTTCATAAGCCACACACAGCCGCAGCTCGGGAAGTCCGCTGAGGACATCCAGCATCATGGCCGACAACAGATCCGCTCCGCTCACTCGCGCGGTGTACCGTGCGGCGACAGCATCGAACCACCCGCATCGCCGCGGACGCCCGGTCGTGGTGCCATACTCGCGCCCACGCTCCCGAATGTGCTCCCCCGTCGCGTCGAACAACTCGGTCGGAAACGGGCCGCCGCCGACCCGCGTGCTATAGACCTTGATGACGCCAAGGGTTGTATGAATCCAACGCCCGGGAACACCCGAACCGGCCGACACGCCGACCCCCGAGCTGTTGCTGCTGGTAACAAACGGAAACGTACCGTGGTCGATATCGAGCAGCGCTCCCTGCGCCCCTTCAAACAACACGCGCTTCCCCTGTTCGACCGCATCCAACAACAAGGGTGTGGTGTCGGTGACAAAGGGACGTAGGCGTTCCGCATGATGCGCGTATTCTTGGTGGATCGCAGCGGCATCCAGGGCATCCCCTCCGCAACCGGAAAGCCAACGCCGTTTCGCCTCGACCACGCGCTGCACCAGCGCCGCGAAATCCGGTCGCAGCATGTCGCCCAAGCGAATCGCGTACATGCGACCAACCTTGTCGCG
Organism: Planctomycetaceae bacterium; assembly: GCA_005773145.1. Classification (GTDB taxonomy): domain Bacteria; phylum Planctomycetota; class Planctomycetia; order Pirellulales; family Pirellulaceae; genus SXHS01. The sequence goes on from SXHS01000141.1 coordinate 2,590, forward strand.
GTAGCATGGGCCAATGCCACGCAATGTCGTGCCCAGCCCCTCCCCTTTCACCTGGCTGTCGTTGAGCGCCTGGTCTTCCGCGATGTGCCAGGGAAAGACCACATGGGCCCGATCACTGAGCAATAGGTTGTGATCAATCACCACTCCCCGGTCGCGCAGCGTATCGATTTCCTTTAAGAGCGTGGCGGGATTGACCACCACACCTGGCCCAACCACGCTCATCACGCGGGAATTTAGGATGCCGCTCGGGATGTGGTGCAACTTGAACGTCGCATCCCCGACGACCACGGTGTGGCCCGCATTGGCCCCCCCTTGATAACGTACTACCAGATCGAAGCGAGGGGTTAATAAGTCGACCAGTTTGCCTTTGGCCTCGTCCCCCCATTGGAGTCCGATCACACACGTATTTCCGTCCAAGCCGCGTGGGCTGTTCATCGTCATGGGTCCCAACCGGACGTCGGCTCAGGGCCGACAATCAAAGGTGTAACCAAACCCGTCATCGTAGTAGTCACGTGGGACCCGGGTCAAGACGTCGTCCGCCGCCGGACACGGGTCATGGGGGGAGTTGGCGACCTAACGGGTGTCGCCCGCCAACCCTAGGGGCTGTTAAGATGGGGGGAGCCATGTCGCGATTCCAGCACCAGCGTCACAAGCCGCCCACTCGGCTTCTCCACCCCCGCGCGTTGGTCGTGGCCATGCCTCCGATGAACAGCCATGTGAATTTGGCACGCATTGTCCGGGCCGCCGGTTGTTGCGGACTGACGCGCGTTGTGGCTTGCGGTAACGCTCGTGTCGATCGAGAGATCGCCCGGGACGCCATGGAGCAGGTGACGGTCGAGATCCATCGCACGCTTCCCCCGACACTCAAATCACTGCGCGCCGAAGGGTACCGGTTGGTTGGCCTCGAACAGGCGACGGGCTCGGTTTTGTTGACCGAGTACGCTTTCGCGCGAGAAACCGTGTTGGTGGTTGGGCATGAACGGCAAGGATTGACCCAGGAGGTCCTCGATCTGCTGGATGATGTGGTCGAGATCCCCATCTTTGGGCGTCCCGAAAGCCACAATGCGGCCACCGCTGCGGCCATCGCCATGTACGAGTACTGTCGACAATTTCCGTTGGGCTAAGCCACCGGAGCACC
>SXHS01000142.1 GCA_005773145.1 Planctomycetaceae bacterium
AGCTGCCTGCGATCCTCCACGCGTGATCGTGGGAGTCACCGTGTGGTCGAGGGGAATTGCGGCGAGGTGAGCTGAGTCCGCCGCCCATTGTTGCACGTCCGTCGGCGGCCAGCGCTGGGTCACTTCTCGCGGGATCTCGGGTAATGTGGGCAATCCGTCTGAAGGCCACGGATCGGAATCGGGCAGATCGCTCAGATGAGGCACCAGTTGTTTTTGCAAGAAGCGACGAAAATCATAGGCACGCAAGAAGATCCGGTCCGCAGCTCGCATGGGGAGCAATCCGTTGCCGTCGACTAGTTCTAATCGCACGGGGATTTGTTTAGCTGCCGCTGCAACCATTCGCGGCAAGAAGAAACAAGGAAAATCATCCGTGACGACCAGGCAGGATCTCGCTGCCAGTGCCGCCAACAGACCTCGGCCCTGGCCGGGAGTGGGCTCCAAGTACGGGTAGTACTGCGCCGGCTTGTCGGCGAGATTTCGGGAGTTGTCCGCCATGCCCTGAATCACGAATTGGTGAATGCGGTCGCTGGCCCAGTGATAATCGCAACGCAGCGGCTCCAGAATGAGCAGTGGCTTGTTGAGGTCGGTGGCCCAGGCAATCGCCCGCTGCAGACTAAAGTTCCAAGTGGTGCGCCGAAAAGCGACCATCCAATAAAGCACGTAATCTCCCGATGCGCGCACCTCGCCGTTGCCGACAGTTCGCACGCGCAGTTCAGGTATCCGCGAGGCCATAATCACAACCTTGGCCGGCAAGCGGCGCCAGCAAGAGGCTCAGTCTTCCGCCGGCTTGGGCGGTGAGTGAGATTTCTTCTCGAAGAATTGTTTGAGGTCCCCGAATGTGCGCATCGGCTCGCGTCCGGCCTCCATCGCCGGCGTGATGGGGACTTGAGGCTTAGGGGGCGCTGACGATTGTCGCCGGGGCCGCTGGGGGCGTTCGTCGCGCCGTGGTTCGAAGCGCCGCCGATTGCCAGCTGGAGCGCGACCCGCCGGGGTGGCCGTTGCCGCCGGGGCTGCACGGTGGGGTTCGCGCCGTGCCGGACGAGGCTTCTCGCTTCCCGGGGGAATTGCCGTTAACGACACGCGACGTCGCTGCTTGTCGATTTGCACGACCCAGACGCGGAGTACATCGCCCACGCTGACCAGATCGTGCGGGTCCCGCACGTACTGATCCGCCAAGCGACTGATATGAACCAACCCACTCTCTCCCAGCCCAATATCCACGAACGCACCGAAGTCGACGACATTCAGGACGGTTCCTGAAAACTCCATACCGGGTTGGAGATTTTCTAATTTGATGACGCCACGCCGCATTAATGGGGGCGGCTGATCGTCACGAGGATCGCGTCCGGGCCGCGCGAGGGCCGCCAGCATGTCACGCACGAGCAGGCTACCCAGCTCCAGTTCGCGTGCCAGAGCCTCACTGTCGACCTGCGCAATCCGATCCGCCAGCCTCGCCGCATTTTCTTGAGACGTTTTCTCTTGAGTCTCCTGAGTCTCTTCCGTCCCTTGAGTCGTTGTCTCGTGAGGGACCGTGGCAGCACCATTCGGCTGGGGCGCTGCGTCGCGACTGGTGGTTGCATGGCCTTGGCGTAGGGCCGTAGCCAGTTCACTCACGTCGCACCCTAGGTGAGCCAGCAGCTGTTGGGCCTGCGTATAACTTTCGGGATGAATCCAAGTCGCGTCCAACGGATTGTCACCATCCAGAATGTGGAGGAAGCCAGCCGACTGCACAAACGTGGCTTGGCCAATCCCAGGGACTTCCTTGAGTTGATCCCGATCGCGAAATGGTCCGTGTTGTTGACGATGGTCGTAGATGCGGCGGGCCGTTAGTTGATTTAGCCCCGAGACATACTCCAGCAGGGCTGGACTGGCCGTGTTGAGATTGACGCCCACGAAATTCACGCAAGATCGGACGACTTCATCCAATGATTCGCGTAAGGGCTTGGATTTAATATCGTGCTGATAGAGGCCGACGCCGATATTGGACGGATTGATTTTTACCAATTCCGATAGTGGGTCGAGCAGTCGACGTCCAATGGAGATCGCACCGCGGATGGTCGCATCGTAATCGGGCAATTCATCGCGACCGAGCGTGCTGGTCGAATACACACTGGCTCCGGCCTCATTGACAATCACATAGGAGACATCCTGGTCCTTCAGTTCCGCTTCGAGAATATCTGCGACCAACTGCTCGGCCTCGCGGCAGCCGGTGCCATTGCCGATGGCAATGATTCGTAGGGCATGCTGCTGAATCAACTCGACCAGCCGCTGGCGGCCGGCCAGGCGTTGCTCCTCGTTTCCCACCACGCCGATGATCTCGTGGGCGAGTACTTTGCCGAAGGGGTCAATGGCCGCTAATTTGCAGCCGTTGCGCAACCCGGGATCGATGACCATGACGGACTGGCCACGCACGGGTGGCTGTAGCAATAATTTCCGCAAATTACGGGCAAAGACTCGGACCGCATGTTCTTCCGCGCCGTCGGTCATGTCGCGGCGGATTTCACGTTCCAAGCTGGGGAAAATCAGTCGCGTTAGGGCGTCGCGCACGCACTCCTGCAGGTATTCCGCGTAGGGATGCTCCGCTGGCACCAAGAGAGCCAGGGATTCTCGCAGCATCTGCTCCTCGTCGGCCTCGATTTTCACGCGCAGCACCCGCAACCGATCCCCCCGATTGATGGCCAGCAAACGATGGTGCGGAATGCGACGCAGTGCTTCGCTGTAGTCGAAAAAGTCTTTGAACTCACGGTTGAGCTTTTCTCGCTTACGTTGGCGCAACGAGTGCCGCAATTGACGCCTCTGTTCCGCCACCGAAGCGTTGGAGGCCTTCTTGTTCCCCTTGCTGGCTACGGCTGGGGCGGGCTGTGGGGCATCCGTCATTGGGGCTAGTGTCGCCTGGTCGTCTGGTGTGGCAACCGGTGCGGCATCGCTCGTGGTTGCCGCCAATTCCTGGATGGGTGGTAGCTCGTGCGGGGTACTTTCCTCGGCTTGCTCGATCGGACCGGGGTTGGCTGTCACCTCGTGACCGGGGTTGGCTGTCACCTCGTGACCGATCTCGTTTGGCGGCGCTGACGGCGTGGTGGCGGGGCGGGGAGTTTCGCCTTCGTGACGTTTGGCGCATAAACGGCCCGTCTGCCAGATGACCTGCCGCAATCGGTCGCGCACATCCGCCCGTTCGCTAAAACGCTCGGCCAGGATATAGCGGGCACCGGCACAGGCGTCCTCCGCAGTGAGTACTCGTGTTTCTGGGCCCACAAACGCGGCGGCCAATGAATCCAAGGGGAGCGTCTCACCCGTAGCCGCTGACGCTTGAAGGATAGCATCCGCTAGCGGCTCAAGGCCATGTTGGCGGGCGGTGGTGGCCAGCGAACGGCGCTTGGGCTTGTAGGGGAGGTATAGGTCTTCCAGGCGCTTGTAACTGTCCGCCGTGGCGATCTGCTGTTCCAAGGCCTCGTTCAATTTGCCTTGGGACTGGATCGACTTGAGGATCGTCTCCTTGCGCAGGGCCAACTGTCGGTGTTTCTCCATCAGCTGCTGGATGTGGACGATCTGCTCCTCATCCAATCCGCCCGTACGATCCTTCCGGTAACGGGTGATGAACGGCACGGTGTTGCCATCGTCCAGCAGTTCGATGGTTTGACGCACGGCCCGCAACGGCAACCGCACGCCGCGCGCGATCGGTTCGGCAATCAGATCCAGATCAGCGACATCCGTTGTACTCATGGATCTCCACACAGCATGTGATTGGCCGGTGAGTCTTGTCGCTTGGGCGGCAACTGGCCAGGCAAATCACAACGATAAGAGGGCTGGCAATGGAACGGCCGGGGGGCCCCGCACAACGGGTTGGTACTCAGTAAGACCAGGGAATGTATCACCACTCAACCCGCGAATCTAAGGCTTGCATGCGAGCTTGTCAAGGATTCACCCGCATCCCCCCGCAGGCCGCCGAGGCCGGCACCCTTCGTTTTCGGCTGAGGGATCCAGGCAGTGTCTCTGGGATTGACAGCTGTCGTGCCAGCATAAATTTTTTAAATTTCTACGAATCCCTGGTGCCCCGCTGGTCGATAGAGGGGCAGGAAGAGCGGAATGGTGCGCCGAAGGAATCGGTGCCGCCGCGAATTGACCACCCCCCTGGTCTAGATTATGAGGGCACGTGCCATGAGAAGGGATTCGACGAATCGTTGCCGTTTACGCGTCTATTTCGGGCCGGAAGATGATGGCGGCTCCGCCGTCCTGACCCAGGCCGCTGAAACCCAGAATCGGGTAACCGTGCCTGTCGGTGAGGTGCTGTCATTGCTGGTGGAAGCCACCAAGAGCAATCGTGGCTGGGTGCGGGACTTCGAAGACGACGAAATCACGCTCTCCACCGATCTATACGAGGTGCTGCTAGCGTACGAGCACTTCAGCCGCCCATCGGCCTGATAGCCGGCGGCCGAAATCAGCCTATAATTCCCACATGCGGCCGCCCGCTGCTTGCGTGGCGCGCGGCGGCGACGACGCCAGGCGCGTCAGCCAGGCCGTTTTGTTTCGTCATGGGCAAGGGGGGTTGAGTGTCGGGGCACGAGAAACCATCCCGGTCGACCGGCCCAATGGGGGCGACCCCCATCCCCGCGCCCGATGGCGCGACCCCGGCTCGCCGCCGTCAGGTAGGCGACCTGATCGACAAGATCAAGGAGGCCGCCGATAAGCTCGAGAAAGATGGCTCGACACGCGGCGATCTCAAGCTACTCAGCCGTTCCATCCGCGAACTGCGATACGCGCTCAAGGTCTTCGCACCCTATCGCCGCGATCTGAAGGTGACGGTCTTCGGCTCCGCGCGGACGCCTCCCGATGCGCCGGCCTATCAATTGGCCGTACAATTCGGTCGCGCGATGGCCGAGCATGGATGGCTCGTGGTCACGGGTGCCGCGAGCGGCATCATGGAGGCTGGCCACCGCGGTGCTGGCCGGGAACATTCGATGGGGCTCAATATCATGTTGCCCTTCGAACAAGAGGCAAATCCCATCATCGAAGGGGACCATAAATTGGTCCACATGAATTATTTTTTTACGCGCAAAGTTATGTTCGTCAAGGAATGCCACGCCGTGGTCTGTCTCCCAGGTGGTTTTGGCACTCTGGACGAGGCCATGGAAGTGCTGACCCTGTTGCAAACGGGCAAACGTGATCTCGTGCCGCTGGTGTTTCTCGACGAGCCGGGGGGAACCTATTGGCCACGGTTCCATCAATTCATTCTGGATGAATTGCTGGCCAAGCAAATGATCTCCCCCGAGGACCTATCCTTGTATTGCTTGACCTCCGATTGCCAAGCGGCGGTCCGGGAGGTTCTGGATTTCTATCGCGTGTACCACAGCATGCGACATGTGCGGAATCGGCTGGTGTTTCGTCTGCGGCAGCCACTGGCCGCTGACGAGTTGGCCCAGGTCAACGATCAGTTTTCGGACATGTTATTGGATGGCCGCTTCGAATCCACTCCGCCGTTGCCTGGGGAAGCGGACGAGCCGGAACTCGCCGCACTACCCCGCATTGCTTTCCACTTCAACCGTCGCAGCCTCGGCCGCTTGCGAGACTTGATTAATTGGCTCAATCGACGCCCGGCCCTCCATGCCCCTTAGTTGGGCCCCTTAGCTGGTCAATTCGTGGACGGTCTCGATGAGTCCGGTGACGTGATGCACCGGCGTGTGGGGGAGGACGCCGTGTCCGAGATTGAAGATGTGTCCGGGTCGGCCGCCGGCTTGTTGAAGGATATCTTCGGCCCGACGACGGATTTCTTCGGGGGTGGAAAACAAGGTCGCTGGATCCAGGTTGCCTTGGATGGCCAGTTGATGCCCGATGGTTTGCCACGCTTGATTCAGCTCCACGCGCCAGTCAACGCCAATCACCCGAGCGCCGGATTGGGCGATGAGCGGTAGCAAGGCCGGGTTTCCCGTCGCAAAGTGGATGACCGGTACACCGGGGGTGATTTGTCGAATCACATCGCGCATGGCGGGGAGCACGTAGCGACGGTAATCGTCCGGGCCCAAACAGCCGACCCAAGAGTCAAACAGTTGAACACATTGGACGCCGGCGGCGATTTGTCCGTTGAGGTAGACCACGATGGCCCGGGTCAGGCGTTGCATGAGAGATCGCCAGGCGCCTCCATCCCGGTACATGAACGTCTTGGTCCGCAAGTAGTCGCGACTGGAGCCCCCCTCGATGGCGTAGCTGGCCAAGGTGAAGGGAGCGCCGGCAAACCCAATCAAGGGGACTGCTGGAGGTAGTCCGGCGCGGGTGATGCGGACCGCATCCATGACGTAATGCAGCGGGTCGGTGCTCTCCAGCTCCCGCACGCGATCGACATCCGCTGGTTCGCGCAATGGGTTATGAATCACAGGGCCCTCGCCGGCGGCATATTCCAGGTCCAGACCCATGGGATGGAGGATGGGGAGCAGGTCGGCGAATAGGATGGCCGCATCCACCTGCAGCCGTTCCACGGTCTGAATCATCACCTCGGCGCACAGTTGCGGGTTGCGGCAGAGGTCCCAGAACGTCACTTGGCTACGGATCTTGCGGTATTCCGGCAGGTAGCGCCCCGCTTGTCGCATCAGCCAGATGGGGGTGGGGCGGGCGAGTTCATGCCGACAGGCCTTCATGAACGGGCCGTTGTGCCAGGGGGGGATTGGGGCGTCCGTCGGCACCGCTGGCGAGCCCATGGCTTGCGGGGCAAATCGCTTGCGAGCCAACATATCGGGTGCGGCATCCGCCACGTCGCGCACCAACTGTCCCATGCGTGGGTGGACGGGCTCAATGTCTACCGGGACCGAATGCTCTTGCAACATTTGACTCGTGGAGGGGCCGACCGATCCCACCACCATCCGCAAGAATTGGGCCCGCAAACGCGCCTCGACTCCCAATTGTTGCGCGACCAGCATCACATTGTGAATCTGGTAGGCGGAGGTGAACAATACGATATCCACGTCGCCGGCCGCGATTGCACGCACGTTCTCTTCCAGCGGACGTGTGTCCTCGGGGAGCGCCCAATCATAGACCTTGACGCTGAGGACCTGTGCGCCCCGCGCCTCCAAGCCGGCCACCAGGCTGGCGTTGGGGATTCCGTATTCCTGGATCGCGACCCGCTGATTCATCACGGGTGCCTGCTGGTCCAGTGTGGCCAAGACCTGCCTCCAAGTGTTGGGTTCAGGTACCTGGTGTGTGGGAGCAATTCCGACGGCACGCAATGCGGCCGTCGACTTGGGGCCGCGAGCGATGGTCACGACATCCCCAAGCGAGTCCAGGAATCGCTGCCGATCCAAGTGTCGTTCGATGCTTGTTAATAGATGCTGAAAGCCTACGCCCGTGGTCAGGATCACCACATCGATCTGACCCGTGATCAATTGTTTCGCAAAGTCCAGCACATCTGGGGAATCTCCCAACGGAACTTCACGCATCGACGGGCTGACCATAGGGGTCGCCCCGGTTTTTTGGATGAGGCCGACCAATTCGGCTGTACGTCGGCTTTCAAACGCCGCGACTCGCAAATCGCGGAGCGGTGATTGTTCGTGATTCATACTCGTATGCTAGTTCAACCGGTACGAACGTGACAAGCGACGTGTGCCACGCTCGCAGGCTTCGACGTTTTTTCCTGTGCCAAAATAAATGCTATAATTAAAGTTAGGGGCCAATCGTTCGGGAAGGAGTCGAGGTTCTATGAGCTGGTTGGGTTTCTGGAACAGGTCGTCTCGGCTACGTCCAACAGCGACTCGCGAGCCGCAAAGTGGAGCGACGCCAGAATCCCCAGCCGTCGACTCCCCACGGCAGCAGGACTGCAGTGAGGCCCTCCGACTGTGGCTGCGGTGGAATGAACAATTCCAAGGGGTGACCGAGGCCCTCTACGAGGGGCAGGGCGATCTTGCTAGGATGCGAGACACGTTGGACCAGTTGGACCAATTGCGGTACGCGGCCGTGCGTATGTCGCGGCAATTGCTGGAGAACCCGCGCCCCCAATCGGTGGAGGTAGCTCCGCGATCGCGTGGTTCTCGCCAACCCGATGCTCGGGATCCATCCTACTAACGGTCCTGCTGTGGGCCGTGCCTGGTAGTTGATGAGCTTCCTTGAAGGGGGCGCCCCTGCGGATCGCACGTGCGAATAATGGAAGTGAGCGCTCATGGACACCACGCCCTTGATATACGATGAATTAGTTTCGCGAATGCAGGCGGGCGGTACGACCGCCATGCTCGAATGTTTGGCCAGCCGCTTACAGTCCGCCGGACGCTATCACGAATGGTTTGAAGTTCTGAAGATCCAATTGCGACACCGGCTGGAGTTACCGTCGCACGTCGAAGTTGGTAGCGGCGAAGTCGACGAGCAAAAGAGGCGAGCATGGGAAACGGGCTTGCTGGATGCCTGCCGCAAGGTCGGTCGTTGTCTCCTCGATGCGGGGCGCGTGCGCGAAGGGTGGATGTATTTGCGCCCCGTTGGCGACCTAGATTGGGCTCGTCAACTTCTTCAGCAGGTATCACCGAGCGACGAGAATCGGGACGAATTGATCGAGATCTATTTGCAGGAGGGGGTTGATCCCGTGCGCGGCTTACAGATGGTGCTGCAATACCATGGTACGTGCAACGCCATGACGGCGTTTGATACCCGCGTACCCATGCATCAGCCGCACGTTCGCCGCGACGCAGCCGAAATGCTGGTCCGCCACCTTTACCGAGAGCTAGTTGAAAACGTGCGGGCCGATATTGCTCGTCGCGAGGGGCAAACGCTCGAATCCGATCAGAACCGACTCCGAGACCTGTTGGCGTCGCGACCTGAGTTGTGTGCGGGGGGGAACTATCATGTGGATGTCAGCCATTTGGCTGTTGCCGTGCGTGCCGGGCGGTTCGCCGAATCTCGCGAGGTCCAAGAGCTTGCCGCAGATCTAGCCGCCTACGGCACCCGTTTGGATGCAACGCTCCAGTATCCTGGCCAAGGTCCCTTTGTGGATCACTACCGATCGCACCAGATCTATCTGGACGGATTGTTGGCGGGCGAGGCGGAAGCTGCTGTTGCCATCGATTACTTTCGCAAGCAGGCCGATGAAACGGACATTTACCATGAAGGATCGTTTGCGGTTGAAATCTACATTGAGCTACTCGTTCGGTTGGGACGCATCGACGAGGCCATGCAAGTCCTGACCGATCGATTGCCCCCCGGCACGCGCACGCTGGGCATCGCCCCCAGCCTCTTGGAGCTCTCTCGGCTGACGGGTCAGTGCGCAACGCATCCAGAGCTGGGGCGTAGCGGCGATGATTGGGTTGGATTCGCCGTGGGGCGGCTCGAGCAGACCGGCGCGGCCTCCAAGGGTACGGGAGGA
>SXHS01000143.1 GCA_005773145.1 Planctomycetaceae bacterium
AAACGCACTGGCGCGATTGACATCGCAAGGCGTGCCGTTCTCGCCCGAAACAGCGCGCGTGTCGCCTACCAGCGCGGCGCTTCCGGCCGCCCTGTTGGAGTCGCAGCACACGCTCGACACGCTGGGCGAAATGATTCTGCTTCCAGATACCAAAGAGGCTTGGTACTCGGCTGCCGCTCCGGCGTGGGCCGAGGTCGCGGAAAGCGCGCCCGAGTCGCGGCTTGAATCGACCCCCTGCATCGAGCCACAACTGCCTGTCACTGACACGTTCACGATGAATGAATCGACGGCGCCTCATCTATTTCAGGACCGTCTGTTGGAATTGCCCGTATTGGGGCTGCCCCCCCAGAGTCCAGAGACCGAATGGTCGGATGCCGCAGCAATTGTTCCGCCGGCCTCGGAAGCGGTTGGTGCGACGGACGAGGAAAGAGAACACGCGGCCGAGGATATCGAAATTCTACCCATGGTTCCTGGCGAGGCGCTAAGTCGCTCGCAGGTCGAGCCCGCTGAGTCCGAGTGGAAGTGGGACCCGGTACCGGCCGTGGCGCGGGAACCAAGTTTCGATCGAGATCCGAACCCAATTGGACCTGACTCAATAGTCAAAGGCGAGGTCGAGTCGATCGTGGCCGCGTACCAAGGTATGGTAGCGGAGTCCACGTTCGAGCCCCGCATTCCATCGACCGATCCAGTTGGAGCGGACCCGTGTATTGGTGATCATAGAAACACATGTGAACCTATGAACACATGCGGGACCTTGGTCGCTAGTGAGGGGGCGAACGTCGTGGAGGAGTCGGTCGCTTTCAGCCAGCCCGAGTCGCCGCAGCTCGACGGGGCTTTTGAGCTGGCGATACGCGACCACCTGCGAGATATGACGTTATCGGCGGAGTACGATCGAGCGATCAATCTGGTGATTCGCCGTTTGCGACACGGCTGTGGCGCGATCCTGATCGTTCACGGGCCGGAGGAGGTCTGCAGTTCCGAAACGATCGCCCATTTGGCCTGCCTTTTAACCAGCAAGAATCGAGGACGCATTTTGTTGGTGGACGCGGATCTCGCCGCTCGCCGAATCAGTCAAGGCTTCGGTCTGGAGTCCTCCGCCGGATTGACGCAGGTATTGAAGGAGACGTCGAGTTGGCTGGAGACGGTTGAGACGCGCTTCGATCCGCTGCTGAGCATCGTGCCGGCCGGGCCTGTTGGGACATCGGCGGCAATTGCCAACTGGGAGGGACCGCGGGTGCGCGAGTTGGTGGATCAATGGCGAGAGCATCATGAAATCGTGCTCATCGACGGGGGTAATTTGGCGGCCAACTTGGCCATCCGGCTGAGTCAGGCGGTCGATGTTTCTCTGCTTGCCGTTCGCTTGGGGGAAACCTCGCCCCTGCTCCTGCAGGATGAGGTCGATACTTTTCGCGCGGCGGGTGGGCGGCTCCACGCCTGCCTCGCCCTCCATCGGCCCGATGGTGTGTGAGCTGGCTTGGCCCGGACTGTGCCAACTGTTAGCATGCTCGTGGCAGGCGGTTTTGGTCACAGGAGCATGGGTTTCATGAGTACGTGTGTCGTCACTGGCGGAGCGGGTTTTATTGGTTCCCATATCGTCGAGGCGTTGGTGCAGCGGGGGGATCGGGTGCGGGTACTCGATAACCTGTGCACCGGGTATCGCGATAACTTGGCGGCCTGGGCCCAGCAGGTCGAGTTCACCGAAGGGGAAATCACCGATGGACCGCTGGTCGCGCGACTCCTCAAGGGGGCTGACTTCGTGTTTCATCAGGCCGCATTGGCCTCGGTGCCGCGCAGCGTCGAACGCCCACTCGACACCAACTTGTCGTGTGTTACCGGCACCTTGACCGTGTTGGACGAGGCACGCAAGGCGGGTGTCCGCCGCGTGGTGTATGCGGCGTCCAGCAGCGCCTACGGCAATTTGCCTTATTCGTCGAAACGCGAGACGGATTTGCCGACGCCACTCTCCCCCTATGCGGTGGCAAAGCTCGCGGGTGAGTACTACTGTCAGGCATTCTTTCACACGTACGGCTTGGAAACGGTCAGCCTGCGCTATTTCAACGTATTTGGTCCCCGACAGGATCCCAATAGCCCGTACTCGGCGGTGATTCCGTTGTTCATTCAGCGTTTGATGAAGAAAGAATCGCCGACCATCTACGGAGACGGGCAACAGACTCGTGATTTTACCTACGTGGGAAATGTCGTGCAGGCGAATCTTAGGGCCGCCGAGGCCAAGCACGCAGCGGGCCGATCCTTCAATGTCGCTTCCGGCCGAAGTTTTAGTTTGTTGCAATTGATGGATCGTCTCAACCATTTGTTGGGCACTAAAGTCGCCCCACAGTTTCAGCCGGAGCGGACGGGAGACGTCCGAGATAGCCTAGCGGACATCAGTCAGACTCGTGCGATACTGGGCTACGATCCGGCCATCGATTTCGACGCCGGGTTAGAACGAACGGTTGCCTATTACCGGGGCCAGTAAAGCCGGCTCGTCCGGCAAATGGGCTCAACTCTCTGGAACCACCCCCAGGGCTCGACCGAGGTTTTTTCGGATCCCTTTTTCCACCCTGTCCTTGAACATGATGGCTGCGATTGGCAGATTAATCTCAACCGTGATGTTTTGATCGTCGATTGCCACATGGCCTTGGATCGAAAAACCCAGGCTCTTGAAGCGAAACTCGGCCTTTTGACCGGTCCACGTCAACTGCAGATCGTGGCCTTCAAAATCCTTGATGGTCTTTTCAATGATGGGCCCTGCTTTTTCCTGGACGGATTTGGCATCCATATTGTGCGGCAGGGTGACGCTGACCTTAGGCATGATGGCGTTCCTCGGTGAATGATTCCCCACGGGTAAAACCGGCTCTCGTCGCCAGCATGACCAATCTGTCTTGCTCTGAAAAGGCCAACTCGCCTACGATGGGCCCCTCATATGCCAACGCTATTCCTTTTGCTATCCGCGGGAATTCTCATCACGGCCCAACCGGACGGACTCCCGGGGCGCGATACGGTCGTGGTGTGTCCCAAGGATTTCTTGCCCGAACTCCAACCGTGGCTGACGCATCGCACGGGGCAAGGACACCGATTTGCGTACGTCAGCAATCTTCACTCTGCTGATGAGATCCGGCGTCAAGTTCGGCAGGTGGCCCGCGAGGGAGATTTGAAGGCGATCGTGTTGATCGGGGATGCGCCCGCATCGGAGTCGCTGGATGGAAGCCTGCGTGGCCGATTGGTGCCGACGGCGATGGTGGATTTTGAATGCCAGATCGCGGGCTTTCGCGAGGGACGCTACGCAACCGACAGCTGGTATGCCGACCTGGACGATGACCGGTTGCCCGACGTCGCGGTCGGACGCTGGCCGGTCAAAAACCGAGAACAGCTGGCCACCGTGGTGCAGAAGACGTTGCGGTATGAGCGCCAGGACGCCAGCGGCGTATGGCGGCGACAAGTCAATCTAGTCGCTGGCCTCGGTGGGTTTGGGCCGCTTATCGATGGTGCGGTTGAAACAGCCACGCGTCGCGTGCTCACGGACAATTTGCCGGCCAGTTACGCGACGACCGTGACCTATGCCAGCCGGCAGAGTCCCTATTGCCCGGACTGGACGGCGTTTCGGCCGACGACATTGCGTCGCTTCAACGAGGGATGTCTGTTTTGGGTCTATGTCGGACACGGCCACGTGCACCAGTTGGATCACATTCCCGTCGGCGGCCAACGGCAACCCATTCTAGGTCTGCCCGACGTGGATCGATTGCGTGCCGGAGCGGGCTGTCCGATTGCCCTGTTCTTGAGTTGTCTGTCGGCATCCTTTGCCCAACCCAAGGATTGCCTGGGGGAGTCCATGCTGTGTTCCGAGGGTGGCCCCGTGGCTGTCATCGGTGGCACGGAGGTGACCATGCCGTACGGGATGGCCGTGCTCGGCACGGAGCTGATGGAGCAGGTGTTTGACCATCAGCGGCCGAGCTTGGGAGAGGTCGTGTTGCGGGCCAAGCAACAGATGGTGGCCCCCGAGGGGCGGGACGAGACCCGTACCATGTTGGACACGATGGCTGCAGCGCTGAGCCCGGACCCGACCCGCTTGTCAGACGAATTGTGGGAACACGTGCAGATGTTTCAGCTCTTGGGGGATCCGTTATTGCGATTGCCCTACCCGCGCCCAGTGACGCTGGTCGCGCCGCAGCGCGCGAGGGCTGGAGAGATCATCACGGTGGAAGGCACGGCGAGCATCGCGGGGACCTGCGTTTTGGAGTTAATCTGTCGGCGAGACCGTCTGCGGACGGCGGAAACGGGTATCGGGCAACCCACGGTGTCGGCCGCCCAAGCGGCCAACCAGACGTACGAGCTGTCCAATGACCCATGTTACGCCTCCACAAGCCTTGTCGTGCCGGCTGGGCCCTTCAGCACGGCCTTGGAAGTCCCTCGAGAGGCCCACGGCCCCTGCCACGTGCGGGCCTTTGTGGAAGGCCCCCCCGGGGGGGGCCGAGACTTTGGCCTAGGCGCGGCGGATGTCTTTATAGCACAATAAGGGGCGTGTGCCTCCCTGTGCGATGGATCGCGGGCCGGCGGATCCGGTGTGCCGGCTGACCTGGACGAGCAGGTTTCTGCAAACTGCGGGCGTTCTCAGGAAAGTTGTCCAGCGAACGTGGTCGGCAGGTGATCCTCTTGCATCGTGGTTTCCCCCCCTCCAGCGAACTCAAAAGTACTATGAAACTCGACAAACTGCGCAACATCGGAATTTCGGCCCATATCGACGCTGGCAAGACGACCCTCAGCGAGCGCATTCTGTTCTACACGGGGCGGATTCATCGCATGGACGAGGTCCATTCGGGTGGGGCTACCATGGACCACATGGACCTGGAGAAGGAGCGCGGGATCACGATTACTAGTGCCGCCACCACGGTGGAATGGAACGATCATCCGATCAATCTGATCGACACGCCTGGTCCCGTCGACTTTACCGTAGAGGTTGAACGCAGCCTGCGAGTACTCGACGGTGCGGTGCTCGTGCTGTGCGGTGTGGCGGGTGTGCAATCGCAG
This sequence comes from Planctomycetaceae bacterium, assembly GCA_005773145.1. GTDB lineage: Bacteria > Planctomycetota > Planctomycetia > Pirellulales > Pirellulaceae > SXHS01. Next base: position 5,026 of record SXHS01000143.1, read on the forward strand.
TCACTGACCGTTGATCGCCAGATGAAGCGTTACCACGTTCCCCGGCTGGCGTTTGTCAACAAGATGGACCGGCAAGGCGCCGATTTTCCTCGCGTGGTTTCCCAGTTGAGGGAGAAATTGCGTGTCGATCCGGTTGCCATGCAGTTCCCGATGGGGCAGGGAGAAACTTTCCAGGGCGTGATCGACCTGATCACCATGAAGGCCGCGACCTTCAGTGGCAAAGATGGCGAAAACGTCGTCGAGGGGCCAATCCCCGCTGAGTACCAGGAGGCGGCTGCGACGGCCCGGCAAGAAATGCTCGAAGCCCTCTCCATGTACAGCGATACGCTCATGGAGCGACTCCTCTCGGAGGACGAGATCTCGCCGGACATGATCCATAAGGTCGTGCGCGAGGCCGTATTGGGGGAGGAAATCGTGCCCGTTTTTGCTGGTACTGCGTACAAGAATAAGGGCGTGCAGTTGTTATTGGACGCCATCGTTCGCTACCTGCCTTCCCCCCTAGAACGCGAAATCTCGGCGTTCGACTACAAACATCCAGACCAGAAAGTCGCGCTGACGCCGGATCCCAAGCAGCCCTTTGTTGGCATGGCCTTCAAGATCGTTGATGATAAATTCGGCCAGTTGACGTTTCTGCGCATCTACCAGGGGACGGTTACCGCCGGTCAACTCTACTACAATCAGCGCACCGGCAAGAAGGAACGTTTCAGCCGGATTGTGCGGATGCACGCCGATCAGCGCGAGGACCTGCAAACAGCGACCGCTGGCGATATCGTGGCCATCATTGGCATCGATAGCATCAGTGGCGATACCTACGCTGCCGAATCGCAGATGTGCACTCTGGCGAGCATGTTTGTACCAGAGCCCGTGATTCGAATTGCCATTCGTCCCGCGCAACGCAGCGATGCCGACAAATTGGGCAAGGCCCTGGCCCGTTACCGCAAAGAAGACCCTACGTTCCACGTCAACACCGACGAGGAAACCAGCGAAACGCTGATTGCTGGCATGGGCGAGCTACAGCTGCAGGTATATGTCGAGCGACTGCGCCGTGAGCATAAGGTCGAGGTGGAGGTCGGGGCGCCCAAGGTTAGTTACCGAGAAGCTCCAACACAACCGGCCGACTATGACTATCGCCACAAGAAGCAGACGGGCGGCTCTGGCCAGTTCGCCCATATCGTGGGTCGTTTAGAGCCCATGCCGCTGGACTCCACCGAAATATTTACGTTTGAAGAGAAGGTGGTGGGTGGCCGCATTCCCAAGGAGTACATTCCCTCCGTGGAGAAGGGGTTCCGAGATTCGCTGCACAAAGGCCCCGTGGCGGGATTTCCTATCAACTTCGTGCAAGCCACGCTGAGTGATGGCTCCTATCACGACGTCGATAGTTCCGATATGGCCTTCCAAATCTGCGCTCGCGATTGCTTCCGGCAGACGTTCTTGAAGACCAAGCCCGTCTTGTTGGAGCCCATCATGAAGATCGAGGTCGAATGCCCGGATGATTTCCAAGGTCCCGTGACGGGCGACTTGGTCAGCCGCCGCGGCATCGTCGTGGGGACCGAGAATCCATCGGCAAAAGTCGCCGTGATCACGGCTGAGATTCCCTTGGCCGAGGTGTTCGGATATTCCACCGATTTGCGCAGTTTGACGCAGGGCCAAGGCACGTTTTCCATGGAATTAGCCCGCTATCGGCCCGTTCCGGCCAAGATCCAAGAAACGATCGTGGCGGAGAAGAAAAAGATGGATCTGGTCGGCGCTCGATAGTCCGGCCTAACGATCAAACCACTTCTTCCAGGCCCAAACCGTGACAGCACGGCCGGCCCGCGCGATGGATGTGGTCAAGGGAATTTGTTTGGGGCAAACGGCCACGCAGTTCTGTGCATTGCCGCAGACTTGGATTCCCCCCTCGGCCGTGAGCTGCTCCAGGCGTTGGCTGGCCGCCATCTGACCGGTGGGATGCGTGTTGAATAGCACCGCTTGGCTGATGGCATGGGCTCCCATGAATCCGTGATCATAGGCCGCTTCGGTCCGCGCCTGGGCCTCGGCCGCCGATTCGCCGGCCTGCTGCAGGACTTCGATCTTGGTGTATTGTGGGCAGGCTTCCAGGCAGCACCCACAGCTCATGCACTGACTCAATGGGTAGGCTTGTTCTTGATCCTCGCGAGAGACGCGCGGCCCCGCACCCTGGTCCTGATAGCCGTCGACGTCGATCCAGGCCCGCACACGTTGCAGGGCCCGAAACAACCGACTGCGATCGACGACTAGATCTCGTACCACCGGGAACTTTGTCATGGGGCGCAGTTCGATTTCCTGTGGATTATCGGCCAGCAGCCGATCGACAAGTGCGGAACATGCTTGCCGCACACGGCCGTTGATGACCATCGTGCAGGCCCCGCAAATCTCCTCCAGGCAATTACAGTCCCAGGCGACCGGTGCGACGGCCCGGCCATCCATGGTGACCCCCTGAGCCGCGATCCGTTGCAGCACGCTAATCACATTCATGTCGGATTCGTACCGGACGCGGTAGCGTTGCCAATAACAGTCGCCACCGGGCTGATCCTGCCGCAGGACGCGGACTTGAAAGAATTCAGGGTGATCACTCTTGCTGGCGGATACGGAGTGACCGTTGGATGCGTTCGCGCTGGGAGCATTCATGCGAGGGATCTCGTCGCTGGGTAATAAAGCTAGGAATACGATCCAAAATAAAAAATCAAAGTACTAGGGTATCGCGGGTGACTTGGGGCACCGTTCAAGCGCCGACCGGTTTTGGCTGGGGCTTGCTGGCTCCCTGGGCGGAACCCTGCGAGCTTTGGGCCGGCCGCCGTGCGGACCGTTCTCGCCAGACGTCTTCGATCACCTCGGCACCGACCAGGCCATACAAGCGGGGTCGCGGGGGAATCAAGCCGACGTCAACGTCCTCGTAGCTGATTGCAGGCTCATGGTCGCGCCAGTCGGCAACCGTCGTCTTCAGCCAGCGGCGGTTTCCTTCTTCAAAGCGATCGCACCACGCCTCGGCCTGTTGGCGGCGTTCGGTTGGCGAGCCCTCTGAAATGCCCTCTGGGGCAAAATCGGGTTTGAAATGGGCACCGCGGCACTCGTCACGCATCCGCGCCCCCTTCAAGATGGCCTTGGCCAGCGGGAACATGTCCAACAGGGCCTTGGTGAATACAACGTTTTGGTTGGTCCATTGACCGGTATCCGACAGGGAGCAGTGGCGGGCCCGTTCGGCCAGCTCGCTCACTTGACCATAGGCCTGGTCCAAGACGTCGTTGGTGCGGACCACGGTGGCTGCCTTGGTCATGATTTCGCCGAGCTGCTGGTGTAACAAATACGGATTCTCTCGGCCGTTGGGCCGATTGAGCAGTTGGTGATGCATATGCTCATGTTGGCTGAGAGCCGTGGCGAACAACGCGGCAGGTTGATCGGCGGCGGCCCCGTGCGGCAACCCCTTGAGGAGCGTCTCAACTCCGGTGCCGACGACCAACCCCGAGACGATGCAGCTGACCAGCGAATTCGCGCCGAGCCGATTGGCACCATGGTATTGGTAATCGCATTCGCCGATGGCGTATAGGCCGGGGATATTCGTGACGTGGTTGGTGGGCGAGTTGAGCACGAGGCCACCATCGGCGGACCGTTGGTAATCGACCCACATGCCCCCCATGGAGTAATGCACGGCGGGGAAAATTTTCATGGGGACATCACGGGGATCAACCCCTTGGAATTTCTCGTAGATCTCCAAGATACCGGCGATTTTTCGGTCGAGTTCATGTCGGTCGATGTGGGTCAGATCGAGATAAACGCACTGCCGATCAGGTTCCACGCTCAGGCCTTCGCGGACGCACACATTGAAGATCTCGCGTGTGGCGATGTCGCGCGGGACAAGATTTCCGTACTTGGGATAGCGTTCTTCTAGGAAGTAGTACCGTTCATCTTCCGGAATTTGCAGCGGGTCGCGGGGATCATGCGGGCGACGCGGTACCCAGACGCGGCCCCCCTCGCCACGGGCCGACTCGCTCATCAAACGCAGCTTGTCCGCTCCGGGAACGGCGGTGGGATGAACTTGGATGAATTCTGGGTTGGCGTATTTGGCCCCCACCTGGAAGCAGCGGCTGGCGGCGCTTCCCGTGCAGGCCATGGACATGGTGGACCGTCCGTAGATCAGCCCGCATCCCCCCGTGGCAATAATCACGGCATCGGCGGGAAAGACGCGGATCTCCATGGTCAACAAATGTTGTGCAGCGCAACCACGGCAGATTCCGCGATCGTCGATCACCGGGCCCAGAAAATCCCAAAATTCGTACTTTTGGATGCGTCCTTCGGATTCCCAGCGGCGCACTTGTTCATCGAGCGCGTAGAGCAACTGTTGTCCAGTTGTGGCGCCCGCAAAGGCCGTTCGTTTGAACAAGGTGCCACCGAACCGCCTGCGGTCCAGGTAACCCTCGGGGGTCCGATTGAACGTGACGCCCAATCGATCCAGCAGATCGATAATCCGTGGGGCCCACTCGGTCATTTCCTTCACGAGCGGTTGATGCTGGAGGAAGTCACCGCCGTATACGGTGTCGTCGAAGTGTTTCCACTCGCTGTCCCCCAGCTGGCGGGTTTGCTCGTTGACACTGTTGATGCCCCCTTGAGCGCAAACGCTATGCGAGCGCTTCACGGGTGTCAGACTCATCAGGTCCACCTGCACCTGAGACTCGGCCAATTTCATGGCGGCTGCGAGCCCGGCCAATCCGCCCCCCACGACCACCACCCGTTGCTTGCTCATTCCTGCGTCCCCGTTGCCTTGTTCAGATGCTTGCCGCTGACCGACTTCCACTGCGGTTTTTCGTTGCTGTCGGCCGTGCCCCCATCATTTACGCGCCATGTCGGCCGGCTGGCCGTCGTCTTTATGGTCCCCGTCGGTCCGCTTGTGGGAGTCGTTGGGCACCTCACCGGCCTCGAGCTTATGGTGAAACATGCGATCTTCAACCTGCTTTGCTTTTTCCACGTCGACGGTGGCCATGCCTCCCAGCGCCCCTAGGCCGACGGCGGCCAGTGCGATTCCGCCGGCGGTACAGACGGCGGCCGCTCGGCGCTGCGCGATGGGCCCAACCCACACGCCCCAAGTGATTCCCATCGTCCAAATACCGTTTGCCAGGTGGAAGACGCAGGCCAGGATGCCGATCGCATAGAACACGGATACCAGCCAATGCTGCTGGATGGCGCTCCCCGCGGTTGATGTGGCGTTAAATGCTTTGAATTGGGCACCGGCAAGCGGAGTGGCTACGGTCTTCAACCACCAGTCCGCGTGAAACCAGCCGTGCATATGGAAAACATGCCAGGCAATGAAAAAGAAGGCGACGATCCCGGAGGCACGCTGTAGCGAGTAGCGGATATTGCGGGCATAAGGGTAGCTGCCATGATTCGGCAGACCTCCGCGGATAATCGCGACCCCAATGATTGCGTGAAAGAGAATGGGGATAAAAATAAACACCCACTCGACCACCGGCAGCAGTCGGCCCAAGCTATGGATGCCGTAGACATTCCGCTGGAATGCGGCTGGGCTCTCCAGGACGCTGGCATTGGTCAACAGATGAACCACCATGTAGGCGCCGACTGGCACCAACCCGCTCAGCGAATGCAGCCGGCGGATCAGGAATTCATGACGCGCCAGAAACGGCTGGGAACTTGAATCGGCAGGGCTCACATTGGCCATCAGATCATCCATCCTGACAGGAGTGAAACGTTATTTCCGGTCGCCTCATGGCGGCTTTTGAATCCACGCGCCGCAGCCCGGCGAGTCCCGAACCATCAGTCACAGCACTGTACCTTAAGGTATCGGGGCACGACAATCCGGGTTCGTCGATATGCGGACCGCAATGGGCCGTTTTCTAGCTGCCGCTTCCGTGACCGTGCGGCTCAGGCGAACGGATACTCCGCACGCGACGCGCCGAAAAATGCTATGCTACGCTTATGGCACTATATCCGCTACCATCCGTATTGGTTACCGATGACGACCGGGATTTGCGCGAAACCCTGGGCGTGGTGCTCGAGGCTCGTGGCTACCATCCGCTCTTGGCCGCCGACGGCGAGGAAGCCGTACGTATTGTCTCACAAGAAGAGGTTCATTTGGTCTTGGTTGACCTGCATCTGCCGCGTTGGAGCGGTATTGAGACGGTGCAACGCGTACGCGAAGTTCACCAGGAAATGCCCTGCATCATGATGTCCGCAGCCTGGGATGAAGCCAACCTGGCCGCGGCGCGCTCCATGGATGTATTCTCGATGCTTTCGAAGCCGCTGGGGCAGTCGCAGGTTACCGACTCCATTCAGCGGGCCTTGTCGGTGGCCTACGACTGGTAGACGGGAAGTATTTCCTGAAGTCCAAAAACCTGCACGCGCACTCCCGGCGAAAAAATTGCATGACAGGGGGGCGAAGCCAGCGTGATACCAGCGGCTGTGGAGAGCGATTCCTGGCACTGGACTCGGGTTACGGCACGCAGGGGATAAGGCCGATGGTAAACCTGCCCCTGCAAAATGCGCCCGTCGCGTGCTTGGGCATACAGCGGGTACCGCTCCACCAGAAAGTGCTCCAGCGAACCGGACGCGGCCCCCTCCTCGGCGAACCAATCACCCAATTCGACCCGCACGTCGGTGGTCACCGCCGTGCGCGAGCGCAAGCGGTGGCTTTGGTAGTGGCGACGGTCGACATCCGACTTCAACGTCATGCGGGCCCAGTAGTAAGGCAGGTACGTCCGTAAGTTGGTCTCAAGGAAATGAGAAATGCCCGGGAGCACCGGCAAGCGTCCTGGACGTACATCCCGCAATTGGAATGGGACCAAGCCAATCATGGCGTCGCCGTCCCAGGTGTCGAGCGTCAACTCGGGTGGGATCAGAGGGCGAATCTGTTCGATGGGCACCCGCCAGTGTAGAAAGGTTAAATCGAGCCAGGTGTGATAGGCGGCGACGGATTGCGCTGGGGGACGGGTTGGCCAGATGCGGTCCATGTCAGCTCACATTGACGTGTATCGTTCCGTCGAAGACAGCGGATCAGGGCGCGGTGGCGTCGCCGGCGGATCGGCCGCTGGAACCTTCGGCGCTGGGGCCTGCGGCGGGGGATTTTTTGGTGCCGGCTTCGGTGCCAGGGACCACGCGCGGGCTCGCCGAATGATCGGCAATGATCTGATGCAATTCGTCGGCCTCAATGGATTCGACCTGGATGAGTCGTTGCGAGAGGGCCTCCAGGGCGGGGCGGCGGCTCAGAATGATCTCTCGTACCCGTGCCAGGGATTCGTCCAAGATACGTTTCACTTCCTGATCGATCTCGCGTGCGGTGTGTTCGCTATGCACCGAACGTCGTTCGTCCTGGTTCGGCGACAAGAAGATCGACGGCGCGCTCTCGCGGAACGCGATGCGTCCCAGCCGGCTCATGCCATAGTCCATGACCATGCCGCGCGCAATCTCCGTCGCACGCTCCAAATCATTTTGCGCCCCGGTCGACACGTCCTGAAAGATGATTTCTTCCGCCATAGTGCCGGCCAACAAGACCTGGATACGGCTTTCCAATTCGCTCTGAGTCATCAGATAGCGATCCCCGTCCGGGCGTTGCAGGGTGTATCCCAGAGCAGCGAATCCGCGGGGGATGATGGAGACTTTGTGTACGGGGTCGGTGTTGGGGAGGCTGCAGGCGACCAATGCGTGGCCTGCCTCATGGTAGGCCACACGCTGCTTCTCGTCGCCATTCATGATTCGCTGCTTTTTCTCCAAGCCGGCCATGAGGCGTTCGACCCCTTCGTTGAAGTCCCGCATGCCTACGGCAGATTTTTCCGCGCGTGCTGCCAACAGAGCCGCCTCGTTGACCAAGTTGGCTAAATCGGCCCCGGCGAATCCCGGCGTGATGGCCGCGATTTCCGCAAGGTCCAAATCCGCCTCGAGTTTTACCTGTTTGACGTGCACCTTGAGGATGTCCTCGCGTCCGCGCACATCGGGCCGGTCCACCAGCACTTGGCGATCGAAGCGACCAGGGCGTAGCAGGGCTTGGTCCAACATCTCCGGACGGTTGGTGGCGGCCATGACGATGACCCCGGCGTTGGCGTCGAATCCATCCATTTCCACGAGAAGTGCGTTGAGCGTCTGTTCGCGTTCGTCGTGCCCCCCCACGCCGCTGG
>SXHS01000144.1 GCA_005773145.1 Planctomycetaceae bacterium
GAAATCAAAGTGCCCGTTAAGGCCGATGCGGGAGTGGCCGCCGAGGCGGCAGCCGTCACCGTGCTGGGAACCACGGTTGTCCAGGGATCCCCTCAGAGTAAGCTGGCCGTGGCCGATCGCAAAGCAAGACAGATGATTGTCGCCACGACCCTGAAACCCCATTCCGAGGTCAAGCCGCTGTATGACGACGCCGGACGTACCATCAATCGTGGCAGCACCTACCTAGCGCCGGTCATCGTCGACCGATTGGACGGTTTCAACGGCGAGGTTTTTCTGTGGATGTCGGCATATCAATTTCGCGTTCGTCAAGGCATGCGCGGGCCGGAAGAAGTCATGGTTCCGCCCGGCAAGCGGGATGCCGAGTATCCCGTTTTTGCCCCAGAGTGGATGGAGACGATCCGGACGGCACGAATGTTTCTGCTTAGTGTGACCAAGGAGCCGGACCCCAAAGGGAACATCCGCTACCTGGCCACGCAGACGGGTGGCAGAATTACCATGTCCTTGGAAGGCGCCCTGTTGAAGGTTTCTTATCTGGGCCCGGAATTGTCCGTGGTGCCTGGCCGCACGGTGGATGCGCCGATCAAGATCACCCGCGTGCCACTGCTGTCGGAGCCAGTGGTTCTCGAATTGCTCGTACCGAACCGGCTCAAGGGATTGGTCTGGATGGATCCGGTAACCGTGGGGCCAGAGAAGCCCGAGGCCTTGCTCAACATTCAGACGGCCGAAGACCTGCATCTCAGAGGGATTCATAAGCTTACCGTGCGGGCGACGGCCATGTTAAAAGGGACTCTGCCCACGGTCTCTGAAGTGCCGCTGGAGGTCGAGTTCCGGCAGCCCGACCCCGTGGCCACAACGCCGTAGCGATAGGACAATGGCGCAGCGTATCTAGCTGCATCTCTAGCTGCATCCGAATCAAGACTAAGGGAAAGGCTCGCTATGACTGATGCTCTACCGCCAGTGTCCGTATGGGGCTATCGACCGCCACGGGTACATCAGGTACTAACGCTGAGAAACTGCGGCCGATTACTCGCGATATGGTCCGGCCTCTGGATAGCATGTGCCACCTGTCCCAACAGCGCGGCTGAGCCAAACCCACAGGGGGATGCCTGCCGAATGATTGCGACCTGGGACCAGCAAAGCATGTGGTGTCTGCAGATGGGATATGCCAATCGCAAGCAGGCGCCAGATGCTGAGAAGCTCAAGGCCATCTTGGAGTCGGTTGTTGACGAGCATGCCAAGTCGGGTGTCGATCGGTTGGTCCACTGCGTGTTTGCACTCCCTGAGGGGGTCGTGCCCGCTGGGATGAAGTCCTTCTACAGGCGTGGCTGGAAAGGCGACTTAGGTGGCAACGACCATTCGCATATCCATGTCATGGAGGAAGGTGGACACGACACCATTCAGGTGATCCTCGACCGATCTCGGCAGCAAGGGATGCAGTTTCTGGCCGGATTGCGCATGAATGACCGACATGGCAACGCGGGCGAATCACAGTTTGGTCGTGCGCATCCGGACTGGCTCATTAAAGATCCCAAGTTTCCCGCGCTGGATTACCGTCAGGCGGGAGTTCGGCAAGCGGTACTGGACGTGGCACGCGAGATGTTGGAGCGGTACGACGTCGACGGCATTGAACTCGACTGGATGCGGCACTGCCATGTCTTCAATCCGTCGGAGGCTGAGCAGAGTGCGCCGATCTTGACCGCTTTTGTGGCGGATATGCGCAAACTGCTGGACGAGGCGGCCCGCAAACGCGGGCGCGATCGACTGTTGCTAGGAGTTCGCGTGGCCCAAACAGCGGATGAGTGCCGCGTATTGGGTTACGACGTGCGAGCTTGGGCGCAGCAAGGCATCGTCGACTACATGTGCCCCTCGGACTTTTTCTATAACGACTGCAATGTCGAGACCGAAAAATTCGTAGCGATGACCCGCGGGACACGATGCAAGGTGTATCCGTCCATTCACGCCAAGATTGCACATGATCATTTCCACGCGGTACCTTCGCTGGCGAATTATCGCGCGACGGCGAAAAACTTTTTTGCATACGGCGCCGATGGCGTCTCGGTGTACAACTACCACTACCACTGGCGCGCCGACATGGGCCCCGAGGAAGATTGGCCGGGTGTCATGCAGTACCTGGCGGAAGTGCGAGACGCGGCCACGGTCGCTCGCGGAAATCGCCACTATTTGTACTACCCGCTTTGGTTACCCGGCAAGTGCCCCACCGGTCCCCAATTCAACAAGACCAACACCATCACTCTGAAGCCCGATCAACCCAACGGAGCCGTTACGTTCCGCATGGCCGAAGATCTGGCCGATCCGACGTGGGACACGCGTCTGGAGTTCAAGCTGATGGGAAAATCGGAAAGCGTGTCCCCGAATATCGAGGGGGGCACCTTGCGTGTCCGTTTGAATGGTCACGACATCAAGGCTGACCAGTTGACGTCGACGCTGGTCGCGGCAGGTCGACCGGAGTCGGCGGGCCGGCGCCTCCCTGCGTACCAACTCTACCGACTTCCGCTGGATGCTAAGATCGCCCGTTGGGGCGATAATGTGTTGGAGCTAACCTGGACCGACTTGCCAAGGAATGCCGACGAAGCGGGTTGGCTCGCTCAGGAATTCGAGGTCTTTGTTACTGGCAAAGAGTAACGGGGAAGATGCCTGTGCCAGTGCAGCCGGCCCAATACAGCCGGGAACATTACCGATTCGGGGCGGCGGCTGGCGGGCTTTCCGTTTGATCGGCTAAGAGGGCCTCGAGTCGCGTCGCGATCTGTTGTTGCATGTCGTCGCGCGAGCCGACGATGGCGTCGACTTTCTCTCCGCGGTGAAAGAAGAGAATCGCCGGGATATTACTAATTTGATACTCGTTGCTCACGCGAGGACATTCGTCGACATTCGCCTTGGCAACAACGGCCCGTCCGGCGAATTGTGTGGCGACGGCCTCCACTGCCGGTGCAATCTCGCGACATGGCCCGCACCAAGTTGCCCAGAAGTCCACGACAACCGGCTGGTCGCTGTTCAGGACCACGGATGCGAAGCTTTGATCGGTCACCTTCGTGGTCGCCGTAGGGTGCTCCACTTCGGCTGGCCGATTGGTACAGCCGCCGATACTCCACAACCCGGTCATCACTGCGAGAACCAACATTCTCTTGTATTGCATATTTGCATCCTACCACGTCTGAGTGGAGTCCGTTAGTCCCGAAGGCCATCGATTTCAGTCATCGGTTTCCTGATCCCCCGTGGGCATTCCCAATTGGTGCATCTTCCGATAGAGGTTGGAGCGATGCAGGCCCATACGCTGAGCTGCTAAGCTTATGTTGCCCTGCGACCGTTCGATATGCTCGCGGATGTATTCCATCTGAAACGTCTGGGTCGCCAAGTTCAACGGCAATTCAGAGGCCACCGAGGCCCCCGATCGTTTTGCGGCGCCTAGAACGAAGGCCAGGTCGGCCACATCCACGACCTCGGCATCCGACAGGTAGGCCAGTCGTTCCATGAGGTTTCGTAACTCCCGCACGTTGCCGGGCCAGGTATGAGTCAGCAAGCGTTGTTGAGCGGCGGGCGTGAGTTGAGGCACGGGCCGGTGGGCTTGGGCGCAGAAGCGGCCGAGGAAGTGATCCGCCAGCAGCAGGATATCCTGCCCGCGCGTTCTAAGTGGGGGCAATTCCAGCGTGACCACGTGCAGGCGGAAGAAGAGGTCCTCACGGAATTTTCCTGCTTGCACCATGCGTGCCAAGTCGTGATTGGTGGCGGCCACGACACGCGCCTCGATGGCGATCGGGACGGATCCCCCCACCCGAACAATCACCTTTTCCTCGAGCACGCGCAATAACTTGGCTTGACCGCTGGGACTCAGGTCGCCGATCTCGTCCAGGAAAATCGTCCCGCCACATGCCAATTCGAATTTTCCAGGTCGCGATTGGTGGGCGTCGGTGAAGGCACCTTTTTCGTGGCCGAACAGCTCACTTTCCAGCAAGGTCTCGGCAATTGCGGCGCAATTCACCGCGACGAACGGTTCGTCACGGCGCGGGCTGCGATAATGGATCCATTGACTCACGACTTCCTTTCCCGTGCCGTTTTCTCCCAGGATCAATAGGGACAGATCCGTGGAGGCCACTCGTTCGATCGTTGCACGCAGCGTTTGGATGGCGGGGCTAGCACCGATCCACTGAACTTTGGCCGCGGCATCGTCGGCCAAAAGTCGACGACTGACTAATAGCCGTTCAAACTGTTGGCTGTTTTGCAGGGCGTTGGCCGCATGTGCGGCCAATTCGGTCAGTGCTTCTTCGTCCTCCGCCGTGAAGTCCCCCTGACGCTTGTTAATCATTTCGAATGCGCCCACCACGTCGCCATTGGCACGTCGCAGTGGCACGCAGAGCAATGTGCGCGTTTGAAAGCCCAATTGGCGGTCGGTGTGGCGATCGATGAGTTGTTGGCCATCATCCCGATCGACTCGCATCGATTGGCCCGTCTGTACGACGTGGCCGACCACGCCTTTGTGATCGGCAATCCGCAGCTCACCGCTCTCAACACCCAGCGCTGGACGGGCAATTAACGTCTTGCTGCGACGGTCCCACACAAAGATGCTGGCTCTCTCGGCCAAAAGTAAGCGGGTGGAAGCTTCCGCTATCTGTTCGAGCAGAGATTGCGTGTCCAACGTCTGATGCCAACGCGACGCGAGGGTGAGCATGGCGGCCTGACGCTCCACGCGCCGACCTTGCTGATCACGTGTTCGCGATACGCTCAACGCAACGGACAGGGCCAGGGCCAAGCGGCGCCAGTCCAAGTCGGCAAGCTGTCGTGCGCCGGTCCGGCGCGGAATCCGTACCGCCAACACGCTGGACAAATCGGCCTTCGCATCCATGGGAATGACGATCCAATCGGCCTGACGGACGAGCTGGTCGCGATCCAGCGATTCGGCCAGCAGTTCGGTCGGCGGCATGTGGGCCGTCTGGGAGGCGGCGCCTGGGACCGACGACGTCGACGGATGATGTTGCCACTGGCCACGGCTGGCCGTGCAGATCGCCGCCAGCTCCGCCAATCCACGCTCCGTCAGCTGCCGGAGGGCATGGTCCTGAAAGGCCTCATGAGTGAGCGATTCGCGCAGGCCGAGCAACCAGGTATGTGCCAGGGATTCGACAACATCGTGGCCCTCTTCCTCGGGGGCCTCTTTCGGTGAGTGGTCCGATTGTGAACGCATCCGCCGCCGGCACCTCCTGGCTGCGGGCCACAGGCCTTGCCCGGGCCCCCTGGCCGAACATCACGATTGACTGTCAAATAATAGGCGATTCGTACGAACAAGGCGAGTCGGTGCGATCGCGGCGGCTGGCATCGCGGCCACGATTACGTCAACCAAGATAACCATTGCAGGGGAAGGCAGGACTGCTCCGATGAATTGGTTTGAAGGCAAAAAAGGATTGATTGTTGGGGTCGCCAACGACCGGTCGATCGCTTGGGCCATTGCCCGCGAGGTATTGACCCAGGGGGGAGTCTGTGGCTTTACCCATCTGCCGGACCGTCCGGATGACGACAAGCAGAAAAACCGACGTCGGGTTTCCAAGTGCACCGAGGAATTCTCGAATGCTCGGTTTCTGGTGCCTTTGGATGTGCAGAAGGACGAAGACTTGGCGGCGGTCGCGGCCAAGACGAAGGAAGAGTTCGGTACTATCGATTTCTTGCTGCATTCGGTCGCCTTCGCCGATCGCGACGACCTATCGCGGAGCACCATGCAGACCAGCCGTCAGGGATTCAAGATGGCCATGGAGATCAGTGCCTACAGCCTGATTGCGCTAGTGAACGCGGTGCAGGATGTGTTGAGCCCCAACGCCTCCGTCCTGACCATGACCTACTTTGGCGGTGAAAAGTGTGTGCCAGGTTATAACGTCATGGGGATCTGCAAGGCCGCCTTGGACGCGACCGTGCGCTACCTGGCTTTCGATCTGGGGCCACGCGGAGTTCGCGTGAATGCCATCAGCGCGGGACCGCTCAAGACGTTGGCCGGCACGGCCGCCGGTGTGGGAGATATGGTGCAGCTGTATGAAAAAATGTCCCCGATGGGCCGGAACATCACCCATGACGAAGTGGGGCGATCGGGCGCGTTCCTACTGTCGTCCTATTCGGATGGCATCACGGGCGAAATTTTGCACGTGGATGCCGGCTACAACATCATGGGCTCCCCCGGACGCCTGCTGGATGGTGCCCGAGCTGCCGTGACGGGCGGATAAGGCGCGCAGGCCATCCCAGTGACCGATGGAGCGCCCGATGGGCGAGTCCCCCGCACCGGACGAGACGGACGTCGCGATCGCGGTCGTGCAGCGCACGATGCAGGGAGAACGCCATATTCTTGCCGGACCGCGCCCCGCCGGACGCCCGTTGGCCGGGTTTTGGGAATTTCCCGGGGGAAAGGTGGCCCCCGGGGAGTCGGCGGAGCAGGCCGCGATACGCGAGTGTCGTGAGGAAACGGGACTCGTCGTCCGCGTCCTGCGCGGCCTATCGGAGCGGTCCTACGAATACCCACACGGGCGGGTTCGGCTCCACTTTTTTCTCTGTGACTTGTGCAGTCCCCGGGATGAGCCGCGGGAGCCGTTTCGTTGGATTCCCGTAGGTGAAGTATCCGCGTACGCCTTTCCTCCGGCCAATCAATCCGTCTTGGAGGAACTTGCTGACGGCTAAATGTAAACGCGTCGATGGTAAATAAACCACTCGATCAACGCGACGATCAGGGCGGCTCCGATGAGCCAGCGCCAAACGTCTCGTCGGGCCGTAACCCATTGCCGCTGC
>SXHS01000021.1 GCA_005773145.1 Planctomycetaceae bacterium
CATTGGGTGGTGTGCCCATGACCGCCGGGGCCGATGGCCCGCGCGCCGCGTGCGATTTTCTCACCGGCACGTGCTCCTGCCAGGTTAAGGAAATGAATCCCGGACACGACCTATTGTTAACGGCCGATTGGAGCGTGGTGCAGTCGGTTACGAAGCCGGCCCAACAGCAATTGTTTTCGTTGTTGGCCTTGGAGCCGATCGCACCCATCGAGTCCCCCCCTGCCCCACCACAATCCCACGCGGCCGACGACAACCACGTTGCCCCAGATTCTCCCGCCGCCGGGGCCGTGGCCACATCGGGCTCACTGCTGCGTCCGGCGAATGTGGAGGCACCGTCCGCAACCGCGGACTCCATCCTCTCGCCGCCCCTTGCGGTCACATTGGGAGGAGTGGTCCTGGTGGCGGTGGGCATGGTGACGGCCGTCTGGTTGATTAGTGTCAGGGGTTCCTCATGAACGGGCTGCAACTGGTCACCAAAGAAATTCGGCTGCGACGGACCAATTTTATCTTGTCGACCTTGGCGGTGGCCGTCGCGGTCGCTGTGGGTCTGTTGGCATTGTGGCAATTGCGCATCCACGAACACCAAACGCGCGAGTACCTCGCAGGCCAACGGACTCAGCTTGAAGAAGAAATGAAGAAGCTCGAGGACGACTATCGCAAGATCACAAAGGAGCTGGGCTACAACCTCGTGCTCCTACCCGCCAAGCAGGATTTGGCTGCGTACTACGCCGGACATGCGATGCGCATGACGATGCCGCAGGAGTATGTTACGCGATTGGCGAACACCAACTTGATGACGGTTCAGCATCTGTTGCCGATCGTGGAGCAGCAAACGACCTGGCCCGAGCAAGGGGATCAATCCATTGTGCTGGTCGGCACCCAAGGTGAAGTGTCCGCCGCTACGGGCAATCAACATCAAAAGGGTCCCATCCTGCCCGCTGTTGCCAAGGAACACTTGGTCATCGGGTACCGGCTCGCTGTGGATGGCGACTTGCAACCCAACAAGCGGGTAATGTTTCGCGGTCGTGAGTTCACGATTGCCAAGGCATTGCCCGAGCGGGGCACCAAGGAGGACGTAACCGTTTGGGCGGCATTGGACGAGGCGCAGGAGTTGTTGGGTTGTCCGCAACAATTGCATGCCATGATGGCTTTGAAGTGCCACTGCGAGGGGAACGACTTGGCAGCAATTCGCGCATCGGTGGCACAGGTGCTTCCCGATGTTCAGGTGTTGGAGATTGCGGATAAGTCGCATGCACGAGGACGCGCCCGCGATCGGGCCCATGCGGCGGCGGAGGCCGCGCTGGCGGAGGAGGCTCAGCGCCGTGCGGATTTGCAATTGCAACGCGAGTCCCTGGCGTCATGGCTGATTCCTGCCGTCTGGTGCAGCGCTGCAGCCATCGTCGGCGTCCTTGCCTTGCTCAATGTCCGAGAACGCTTTTCCGAAATCGGCGTATTGCGGGCCTTCGGCCTGCGTGCGGGCCAGGTGTTGCGACTCGTGCTCGCACGCGGCCTATTGGTCGGAATCTTGGGGGCCGGGTTAGGACTATTCGCTGCATTGGGCGCCTGTTGGCTCTATGATGGTGCCGTGCCCCTGCAAACGATCGCCGTTTCACCGACTGCGAGACAGGAAGGCCTGTTGCTGATGGCGGCGGCCCCGATCCTGACCATGCTGGTCGCGTGGCCTCCCGCGCTCTTGGCAACGCAGCGAGATCCCGCTGCGGTCCTGGGGCAAGAATAATCGTCGTGGAGAGGCGGAGCATGCCCAACGAGATTTGTCACCTGCAGCTTGTTTCCAAATCGTATCGCCGCGCCGACGGCATGGTCGCCGCATTGCGAGACAGCACGCTCACATTGGGTTCGGGGTCGATCACGGCCTTGGCCGGCCCCAGCGGATCCGGCAAAACCACGTTACTTCTGATCGCGGGCGGCCTGCTTAAACCCGATGCCGGCGAGGTGCACTGGAATGGTGATGCGCCGTATCGACTGTCCGCGGACGGCCGCGCGATGCTCCGCTCGCAGACGACCGGTTTCGTATTCCAGCAATTCCACTTGATCCCCTATCTCACGGTTCTCGAAAATGTCATGGTGCCAGGTTTGGCTCACAAGTCGAACGGTTGTCGGACACCCGAGTATGCCCACCAGCTATTGGCGGAAGTCCGACTGGCCCATCGCACCCATCACCTGCCGCGCGAGTTGAGTACCGGGGAGCGCCAGCGGGTCGCATTGGCGCGGGCCCTCTTCAATCGGCCCCGTCTGCTGTTGGCCGATGAGCCCACGGCCAATCTCGATGACGAGAGTGCGGAACACGTGATCCAACGCTTGGTCACCTACACCACAAACGAAAAGGGCACGCTGCTGGTCGCCACACACGATCCGAAACTATTGAAGGTGGCCGATCGTGTGGTCCACATCGATGCCGGAAAACTGAGGTCCTAGGAACCGCGGTCTTAGGAACCGTGTCCGCATACGGCGCAGTCGGGCCGTCGAGCAATCGGTATGCGGCGAAAGGACATCGTGGCCGCATTGAAGTAAAGCAATGTGCCGGCCAGCGTCTCCCCCAGGCCCGTCAGAACTTTAACGCCCTCAGTCGCAGCAATTGCAGCAGCCAACGCCGAGACGGCGCCGAGCACCGGAAACCGTCGCTTCCAGGCGGGTGGATCTTCGGGATACAAACATGTCAGGCAAGGCGAATGCTGGGGCAACACCGTGGTCACCTGCCCCTCCATCCCGAAAACGGCAGCTTCGATCATTGGTTTGCCCAGCTCAACGCAAGCCCGATTCATGGCAAACCGTTCTGGAAAAATGGGCGCACAATCAAAGACGATGTCGGATCGTCCAACAAGATCCCGAGCGTTCTCGGTGGTGATATTGCAATCATGTGCCTCCACTTCAACGTACGGATTAAGGTCTCGCAGGCGTTGTGCGGCACGCGTCACGCGGGGCAGTCCCACATGGGCATGGGTCATCAGAATCTGTCGATTGAGATCGTTGGCACGCAAGGGACCGGCATGGGCGAGGATCATGCGACCAATCCCGGCCGCAGCCAAGCTATAGCAAACCGCCCCCCCCAATCCGCCCACTCGGCTCACCAACGCCGTCGTATTCTTCAGGCGTTCCTGCCCCTCACGCCCAAAGCCGGGAAGATCCAGTTGCCACTCGTAGATCTTGAGTTCGTCCTCGCTGAACGGCCCCATGCCCACTCCCCCTACCTCCGGCCGGTTGATCTCAGCCGCCGGCCATCGGCGTTAATAAGGTCACGGTATCACCCAGCTGTAGCAGGCGGCCCGCCGGCGTTGGCACAGCCTGTCCATTGACCAAGATCAAGAGGCTGCGGCGCAGC
>SXHS01000145.1 GCA_005773145.1 Planctomycetaceae bacterium
CCAGACGCTGCTGCCGTTCGCTGATCTTGCCCCATTCGGCTGCCGGGTCGGCGCAATGGAGCATGCCAGCCCGAAAAACAAAATCGGCATATGCCGAGAGTGACATCTCCGCATCCTGGGCGGCCGCATGACAGGGCATCTGCGTCCCCACCCAACGCAACTTCTTCTCGGCAGCTCGCTTGAGGAATGTTTCCAAATATCGACGACGTGATTGACTCACCAGGGCCTGCCGCTGCGGATCGGCTTGGGAATTGGCCTTGGTGTTATCCTCCCCCCATAAGCTGATCGACACATCCAAATTCTCCGCCTCGAACTGTGCCACCGGGTTGGCAAACGTTAACTGGGCGTCGTCGCCATGCAGAAGGCGCAGTTCGGCGCACTCGTCGGGGGTCATTTGGACGTACGGATGCCCGCCGGCGGTGAGTACCCGCCGATAGAGTGCCACCAACAGATCGCGGCCAACGGGAGGGCCACTCAAGCGAACCAAGTCGCCCGGACGGACAGCGGTTGAATAACCGACGAGAACATCGGCCAGTTTTTCCAAGCGTGGGTCCATGTCGGTTACCTAGGTTGCTCCGGTTGAAGGTGTACCCAATATAACAGGCCAATGATCGTCTTCGCGTCTCGGATGCGGCCATCCGCAACCATGGCTAGTGCCTCGTCCCGCGTGACCACGAGATTCTCGATGTCCTCTCCCGGTTCACGGCGAGGCGGCCCCGAAGTTAGTTGGGTCGCAACATACAGGTGCATGCGCTCGTCCAGGATTCCCGGTGCTACGAAGAATGACAAGACTGGCTCGATGTGTCCCGCCAAAAAACCGGTTTCCTCTTCCAACTCACGACGTGCCGTAACTTCGGGTGGCTCCGCGGGCTCGCGGGTACCGGCGGGCAGTTCCACCAATCGTTCCCCCACCGCGATGCGCTGGTTGCGTATCAAGCAAAGCCGTTGGTCATCGAGCAGCGGCAGGATCACGACGGATCCAGGATGGCGGACGACGTGGCGTTCCCGTCGGCCGGCTGCCCCACAATCCTCCTGCAGTCGCACCACGCGAAAGCGAGTCCCTTCCCAAACGGTGTCCTCGGATGGTTGCATATCGCCCACCTAATTGGCGCACCTAATTTCCAACGAAACCGGCTCACGCGGCCCGGATTATCGACCGGGCACCGTCCGCCGGCAATAGGACCTCCGCAGGCAGCCGAAGGGGGCCGAGCCATCTCGGTCGGAATGGGCTGCGAGGGACTCATGACCGACCAAAGATTGATTGTTTCGGGCCCCGGTGATATGATGAAATTTAGGGGGCAAGTCAGGCCGACGGGAGTGGCTCCGCTAGGCCTGCAGGAGACGAGCTGGCAATGCATGACCATCGAATTTGGAGCATTGGCATTTTCCGTTGGGGACCCGTACGGGTTCGCTTGCACCTGTTTTTCGTGCTGTTTGCCGCCTTCACCCTCTATTTGGGGTCCCTGGAAGACCAGGGCAAGCCGGGTTCTGGCCATCTCGCCCTAGCCGGTGCAAGCGTCCTGATTCTTCTGGCGGGCGTGCTGGCCCATGAATTGGGGCACTATTTCGCCAGCCGCTTTTATGGTGGCCGCATGGACTGGCTGATCTTAGGCCCCTTTGGTGGCCTCGCACCGCCGCATGTGGTGGGTGATGCGCGAGGCCAATTGGTAGCGACGCTGGCCGGGCCCGCCGTGAATCTGACGTTGGCGTGCTGCTGCCTCATCGCGGAGACCGTCGTCTTAGGCCAAGTACCCAGTGAGTGGCTTGCTCGGCTGAATCCACTCTCCCCTCAGCATCTTGCGGATTCGGCGGGGACGGTCCATGCCTTGAGCTTGATGTCCCTGCTGCAGTTGACCTTTTGGACCCATTGGGTTTTGTTCTTGGTCAATATGATTCCCGCGTTTCCGTTTGACGGCGGCCGTGCGATGCAAACGATTCTGACATCGGCACCGACAAAGCATGGAACACGGCACGCCATGTTCCTGGTTACCGGGACCGCCAAGGTCTGCGCTTTGTTATTGTTGATATCGGCCCTGTTTCAGATGGCTCGTACCAACGAGAGTCCGACCATCATTCCCGTGTGGTTCGCCCTAACATTATTGGCGATGTTCTTGTATTTCGGGGCGCGGGTCGAAGAAGAACAGTTTGTCATCAGCGATGCAGAAACCAATACCCTTGGCTACGACTTCTCGCAAGGTTATACCAGCTTGGAATGGTCCGAAACGGCTGCCACTGCGACGAAGGCAAATCCGCTGACTCGCTGGCTGGAGGAGAATCGTCGCCAACGTGAACAGCGACAGCAGGCCGAGGAAGAGGCAGAAGATCTGCGGGTCGACGATATTTTGGCCCGTCTGCACGAGGTGGGCATGGAAAATCTTCCGCCCGATGAGCGGGCCTTATTGCAACGCGTGAGCGCCCGCTATCGCAGTCGAGAACGTAGCTGATTCACCCGTTTGCGAGCGAGTCTCTGGAAATCGATTGCTGAGCTGCAAGAGCTACCACCAATTAGCAAGCACCAACAGGATCGAGAAGACTTGATCGGCCAGGCTACGGCGCTGGTTTGGCGTGTTGAGCTCGCCTTACCTGATTTCCCAGAATCCTGGGTGGTCGGCTTTCGCGTGCACGGTGCGGCCAGCCTGTTCGTTGGTCAAGATCCCGTCTACCACTTCAACGCGTCCGGTCAATTGCGTCGCGCGTTTGAACAAGGGCGTTTAATCAAGGCGGAAGCGGGCCAACTGATTTCTATGACCCGCCTGCGGACGGCCGAGGCGGTCCAGATGCGTCGAGAGACCTGGGACCCCGACGATTGTCGAGCTTGCCTACACCGTGTAGAACATTACTTAGACAACTTGGGGCGTGCACTCCGCGGATCGGCAATCGGCGTGGTCGCCCAAGTGCCCCAAGATGCCGATCTCCTCGGCCGCGTGGCGGATTGGTTACAATCACTGACACGACCCCTGACGATCGCATCGACGCCCCACGTCGGAGCGGAATAGAAGCTCCCCATTTTCTTCGCGCCGTTGTGGGGACGATTCCCATCGCATCTCGATGGGGAGCTTGAATCGGATCGGGATTCTTTCACGCCTCGGATAGGCATCCGCCAATCGGCAGCCTCACGACCGTGGCGGGCCCCACCGTCGATTGCAACCGTGTCCCCGGCGTCTCGAACCCGCGGCGCACGTAGGCCCAGGCGAGTGGGCCACCAGCCCGGGGCGAATGGACAGCCGATGTAACGCGTCCCACGACGGTGTTGGCGTTCTCCAGCGGCAGGTCTGCGGCTGGCAATTCATCCCCGTCAAAACAGACTCCCACCAGGTGCCAATTGACGTGCCCTCTCGCATCGATGCGCGCTACCGTTTCTTGTCCCAGATAGCATCCCTTCGTGAAGCTGATCGCCCGCGCATCACGTCCGATTTCCTGGGGCAAGTTTTGATCGGTCATATCGCGTCCGTACCAAGGCCATCCCTGCTCGATGCGCAGGACATCCAAAGCCTCGCGTGAGCATTGCACGCCACCCGCGGACGTTACCTGTGCAGCCAGACTCGCGACCGCTTCCCGATCCCCATAGATCACAAACGCCGCGGGGCCGCCCCATGCGACCCGAGCAACAAACGCTCCGACAAACGGCGGCGTCAGCTGCCGATGATCGTAGCAATCGGCCGGCAAGGCACCCACCAGGCGAGTTAAGCAAGTGCCGCTGGCAGCCCCGGCGACCATCCCGATGCCCCACGTCGAGGATCGGTCGATGAACTGCACGTCCTCTCGAATGCAGTACCTATCCAAATGCCCTATCAATCGGCCCGTGTCACCAGGGACGGCCAGCAGGACGAGCCCCTCCTTCGGTCGTAGTACGACCAGATGCCCGACGATCTTTCCCTGCACGTTGGTAATGAAGGCCTCGCATCCCTCCCCTGGATTCAACCGCTTGAGATCTTGAGTACACAGATTGTGCAGAAATGAAACCGCGTCTCGCCCTGCCATTTCGATTCGCACAAAGTCACTTAAATCACAGGATCCCACGCCGTCGGTCAATGCGCGATACTCGTCTGAGGCGTGCGGCATAGCAGGATCGTCCTCGGCAGGCAGGATGTGAGGTTTGTAGGCTTCGTATGGTCTTTCCCAATTCTAGTGTTTGTTAGCGAGGCCTCGAAGGCCCGACGGTATGGATTTTCCGATCCTGCGGCCCCGCGTTTCCAAGCGGACTCGTGGCCTGGTACCCGAATTGCGGCAAGACACGGAGTGGGACGCATGACGTTGCGGATTCTGAGGGCTCACGATCGGAAGATTGGGCATGTACCTCACAACCCGTCCACGGTGGGGAACGAAGTATGGTTCTCAGTGCAAATCCCATTGATAGCGGTGGCGGCAATTGGCCGATAGGTATCGTGAACCAAGCGAGGTTGTTACCAGCTCAGCTGGTCCAGCGACGCAACAAACCCTCCGCATACCCGAACGGGGCGGGGGCGAAACAAGGCTTGGTTTGCCTGTTGTCGATTTGTGTGACTGGGAACAAGGAGCCCTCCCATGAAGAGTCGTGTTCTTGTGTTTTCTTTGTTGGTGGCTGGCCTGATGATTGTGGCTGGTGCTGCCAACGCACAAGCTGGTTGTTGCGAACCCACGTGTGCTGCTCCAGCCGCGTGCTGCGACGCCGCTCCGGCTTGCTGTGATCCGTGCGCTCAGACCTGCTGCAGAGTTGGACTTCTGGACAAGATTCGTGCTCACCTGTGCGCCAAGCGCGCCTGCCGCTCCGCTTGCTGCAACAGCTGCTGCACTCCAGAACCCACCTGCTGTGCGCCAGAGCCCACCTGCTGCGCTCCGGAACCGACTTGCTGTGCAGCTCCCAAGTGCTGCCACAAGCGTTGCAAAGGCGGTTTCCTGAACGGCTTGCGTAAGAAGATGTGTGCCCCGAAGTGCTGCCCAGCCCCCACGTGCTGTGCGCCAGAACCGACCTGCTGCGGCTAACCCTGCAGTAGTCGCCTCTGCCCGCTACAATCGGGCGAGGATCGGCAAACACTGAGATGATCGCGAGGCCACCCTGGGATTTCCCAGGGTGGCCTTTT
Source organism: Planctomycetaceae bacterium (assembly GCA_005773145.1). Lineage (GTDB taxonomy): Bacteria > Planctomycetota > Planctomycetia > Pirellulales > Pirellulaceae > SXHS01. The sequence continues at coordinate 5,061 of SXHS01000145.1, forward strand.
TTGTTGCGCTATCGTTGTCGCACTGGCCAGACCTCGACGGCTAGGATTCATCATCCTGGCGTAACTTCGCCAAGACGGTGAAATCCTCTAAGGTCGACGTATCACCGCCGGACTCCTTGCCCGCGGCGACGTCTCGCAAAAGGCGTCGCATGATTTTGCCACTGCGTGTCTTGGGTAGCGTGGCCGTGAACCGCACATCGTCGGGTTGAGCCAGGGCGCCGATCTCCTTGCGGACGTGTTGCCGGAGTTCCTCACGCAGCGCTTCCGATGGTTCCGTATTGCGTAGCGTGACAAATACGGCGATGGCCTCACCTTTGATGTCGTGTGGCCGGCCCACGGCCGCCGCCTCGGCCACGGCCGGGTGACTGACCAGAGCGCTTTCAATTTCGATGGTACTCAAGCGATGTCCGGCCACGTTGAGCACATCATCGATGCGTCCCATAATCCAATAGTACCCATCATCATCACAGCGGGCATTGTCACCGGCCAGATAACGGTGTGGCACTTTATCCCAATATTGTTTTTGGTATCGGGCATCGTCGTGCCAGATGCCGCGCAACATGCCCGGCCACGGATGGGTGATCACCAACATGCCACCGTGGTTTTTTGGGACCGAGCGACCGGTCTCATCCACGATATCCGGGAAGACGCCAGGGAGTGGCTTGGTGCAACTACCCGGCTTGGTAGCGATGGCGCCCGGCAAGGGACTCATCATGATTCCTCCGGTTTCCGTTTGCCACCATGTATCGACAATCGGACACCTTTCGCGACCGATCTTACGGTGATACCACATCCAGGCCTCCGGGTTGATGCCCTCCCCCACAGTCCCCAGCAGGCGCAGGCTGGACAAGTCATGTTTGTCGACGTGTTGATCGCCCCATTTGATGAAGGCGCGAATGGCGGTGGGCGCGGTATAGAAGATCGTCACGCGATGGCGTTCGATGATGTCCCAGAAGCGATCTTCTTGGGGATGATTGGGAGCCCCCTCGTAAATCAAGCAGGTTGCCCCGGCGCTCAGAGGTCCATATACCACATAACTGTGCCCGGTAATCCAGCCACAATCGGCCGTGCACCAAAAGATGTCCTCCTCACGGTGATCGAAGACCCATTCAAAGGTCTTCTTAGCAAACAACGTGTAGCCTGCCGTCGTGTGGCGAATCCCTTTGGGTTTCCCCGTGGAGCCGCTGGTATAGAGAATGAACAACGTATTTTCGCTATCGACTGGCTCCGCAGGGCAATCGGCACTCGCGCGAGCCATTCCTTCATGCCACCAGAAATCGCGGCCGGCCTTCATGCCCACCTCGGTTCCCATGCGACGCACCACGAGACACTTCTGCACGCAGGGGGATTTCTCTAGGGCCGCGTCGACAATTTTTTTGAGCGGCAAGGCTTGACCACGACGCCAGCCCGCGTCGGCCGTGATTTGTAATTTGGCTCTTGCGTCTAGGTTGCGATCCGCAATCGCCTCGGCGGAAAAGCCCGCGAAGATCACAGAATGGACCGCGCCAATGCGGGCGCAGGCCAACATGGCAATCACCAATTCTGGAATCATGGGAAGATAGATCGAAACAACATCGCCCGATCCGATACCCAACTCACGGAGCATGTTGGCGGCGCGGCAGACCTCTTGATGTAATTCCTCGTAGGTCAAGGCGCGAATCTCGCCCGGTTCTCCCTCCCAGATCAACGCGGTCTTCCTGCGTCGGTCGCTCGTTAAGTGCGCGTCCAGACAGTTGTAGCTGGCGTTGGTTTTGCCGCCAACGAACCATTGAGCGAAAGGTTCCTGCCATTCAAGGACGGCCTTGGGGGGTTGAAACCAGTGCAGCTCACCGGCCAGTCTGCCCCAAAACGCGATCGGGTCGGCCTTGGATTCGTCCCACATGGCCTGGTAGGCCTCGAGCGAGCCGATGTGGGCGCGGTCCGCGAATTCACGCGAAGGGGGAAAAACCCGCGATTCGTGCATGACCGTATCAATCTGACCATCGGATTCTGACATGAATGGACAACTCCCGCCTGAGTTCGCGACGCATGGTGCCCCAGAAATGGGCCCCAAACCGTGCGATTTTAAGCCCGAGAGGGGGCCGTGTCAACAAACCGGGCTAGTGGCCGGTCGCATCAATCGTACGAATGGAACGGCGGCCTGGCCGGCACCCACGGAGATTCAGGAGAAAGTTCGCCGGGGTCCCCAAATAAATTAAAGCCACCAATTTGACAGCTGGCGACTGTGACATAGGTTTTGGATGACGGGCAAGCATGTCGTCGGCGAGGCGACGGAGCCGGGCGAGTGCCACTCGGGATTAATGCCGAATGGATCCCTCGCTTGGCGAATGTCCGGGGTAATTGTTGTTGTTTCACGCTACTTTTTTTCTTGCCTAGGCCGCTTCGCGAACCCCCTTGGGGACCAGCGAAACCTGGGCGCCGGGAGGACCTCCATGCAACGTTTCCTGAAGAATGTGAAGAGCTTTTTGAAGTCCGAGGACGGCCCGACAGCGGTGGAATACGCCGTGATGTTGGCCCTGATCATCGTGGTCTGCTTGGGTGCAGTCACGACGATCGGAACGAACGCCAATTCGACGTTCGATACGGTTGGCCAGAAGTTGTCGGCGGCCTCTCCGTAGTCTCGCAGACTCACGGCCCGGGCAGGCAACTGGCCTAGCGCGGGGAATGAAGAAAAATTCATCAGGCCCCTCGGTATCGGCTCGATACCGAGGGGTATTTTCCTAGGATCGCTAGACGCTGTTTGGCGCGGCACACGGAGCGTGCGTTTGAAGTAGAACGGGGATGGCGGTCGTACTCGGTTGGGGGGGATGAACATTATGGAAAACATAACTTCGGCGCTCGCCGAAAATTGGCACGTTTGGTTGGTGACCGTCGTGTTGATTATCGCCGCGGTCATCGACGGCATTCAACTCAAGGTTCCGAATTGGTTGACGTTCCCGATGATTCTGTCGGGCTGGATCTTCAGTTTTTGCTGGATGGGCTGGCCCGGACTGGGCTGGAGCCTGTTGGGGACTGGAGTGGGGCTCGCCCTGCTGCTGCCTCCCTATGCCGTGGGTGGCATGGGGGCTGGAGACGTGAAGCTGCTGGCAGGCGTGGGAGCGTGGATCCATGCGACACATACATTCTACGCCTTTGGCGTTTCCGCGGTCGTGGGTGGCCTGATCGCCCTCTTGATGGTTGCCTACCGGCGGGGCTGGCAAAAGCACTCCGACCAGTTCTTTTCTATTCTCAATGAGATCATGACGATTCGCGATCCGGAGGCCCTTTCGGAGATCGCGGCAAGGCGAAAGAGTTCCATGTTCCTGCTTCCCTATGGAATTCCCATTGCCATCGGCACGATCGCCTACTTCGTGTGGGAGGGCATGCTGCTGTAGTGGAGAGTACTTTCAGCGTTTTGCTGTAACTTAGCCCCCATCAGGTGAACCCATGACAACGCATACGCAAGATTTCGCTTTAGCCCCCAATCTACGACGGGCGAATGCGTTCGGCAAGCCGTTGGGATCCAAACCACGCACGGACCGCCGGGGAGCCGCGGTCGTCGAGTTTGCCGTGGTGGCACCGATCTTCCTGCTGCTGGTCTTGGGAATGATTGAGTTTGGACGAGTGCTGATGGTGCAACAAATGCTCATCAATGCCTCCCGTGAAGGGGCCCGCGTCGCAGTGCTGGACGGGGCGACCACGGGGGACGTCGAATCAACCGTTGACGATTATCTGGATGGATCGAGTATTTCCGCCGCTAATGTAACGGTTACGCCCGATCCACCCAGCAATGCCGGTTTCGGCGATCCTGTCACGGTTAGGGTCACCCTGCCATTTGATCAAGTTTCCTGGCTGCCATCGCCAATGTACTTATCTGGATACATGATCACGGCTGAGTCCGTGATGCGACGTGAAACGGTTCAGTAACACCTTGCTAGCGCTGGGGTTGAACCATCTTCACGTGGACGCAATGGCGTGACGAACCCGAGATGGGGCAGAACTCAACGGCTGAAACGAGGTGACGGCGATGCGACCCAAATCCATGATGTTGATCGTGATCGCGTTGGGCTGCGGCCTCATCGCCTCGATCGGGATCAGCCAGGTGATCGATCGGAAGAACACAGGGCCAGCTCCCGGTGAAACGGAGGCCATTTTCGTTGCCCTTCGTGATATCGGCATCGGCGAAAAGCTGAACGCCCAGATGCTCAAGCTGGAAGAATGGCCCAAAGACAAGACTCCCGAGGGCTCAGTAAAGAAACTCGAAGATCTGGATGGAAACTATTCCACCCAACCCCTTTATGCCGGTGAGCCGATCCTGTATCGCAAGGTGACCGACAATATTCAGGGCCCGACCTGGAAGATCCCGAAGGGTTATCGGGTCATGCCGGTAAAAGTGGCCGTCGACTCGGTTTCCGGTGGGCTGATTCTGCCCGGCGATAAGGTCGATATCTTGGTCTACCTGAAGAGTGGTAGTGGCATCTCAGCCTCGTCCGCTCAGACGATCCTGACTGAAGTAACCGTATTCGCCGTCAACGACCAAATCAATCGCGAGTCCGATTCGGAGGGGGGTACCATTCAGGCCAAGACCGTGTCGGTTCTGGTCAAGCCCGATCAGGCTGAAAAGCTGATGCTCGCCGCCGAAATGGGACGCTTACGACTGTCGCTGCGTCGCGCCGACGACGAAGGCGACGTGGATACCCACGGCGCTCGAGTGGCCGACCTCGGGACGCAAGACGATGGTGCTTGGGGCCCTAGCCGCGAAGGGAGCACCGCGAAGGCAGCTGGAGCTGGGGCCAGCATGCTGGACTTCCTGCGTGGACAAGGGCCAACCGCGGCCTCCGCCGCGCCGCCTGGCGATCCCTTGTCCGGCGCGCCCACCGGTGACGCCTTTGTGATGCAAGTCTTCAGCCCGGACGGTGTGTCGCAGTACCACTGGGACGACAAGGTCGGCCTGCCTCGCGAATTGACGGGCGCCGAATCCGGAACCCTGGCGCCGATCACGAATGGCGCTACCTCGCCGGCTGCCGATTCGGATTCCACACCCCCACCCAGCCTCTCACCCCCCAGCGGCGATGCGCCGGCCGGGAACAGTGGCAGCGACAGTGCAACCGATGGTGACAGCAGCGATAGCCCCAACGCAGGAGCTGCCTAACCCTCACATTCCCAACGCGACCGTGAAGATCGTGCCCCACGCGGCCGGTTTCCCCTGAACGGAGCCGCCTTGTCTGGGCGAATAGAAGAATCAAGGACGACGATTAACGTCTTTTTGCTTTGAGCAAGGATGCCAATATGGACGCGAAGCTTTCCGTATCAGGTCTAGTGCTACGTCTCTTTCTGAGTTGCTCGACGTTGGTCAGCTGCACACAGCTGGCGTCGGCTCAGGCAACGGACCCAGCCGGAATCCAATTCCGGGTGCAGGGCCCATCACAGAAGATGGAGATGATCGTCAATTCCAGTCGGATCCTCACCATGGACAAGGAGATTCCTCGGGCCATGGTCAACAATACGGAGTTGGTGCGGGTGGTCCCGCTCTCTCCGAACCAGGTGCAAATCTCTGCGGCGAAACCGGGCGTTACCACGGTGACGTTGTGGGATGAAGACGGCCAGGTCTACTCCGTGGATGTCGTGATCTTCGGCGACGCCCGTGAATTGGAGATGCTCCTGCAATCGGAGTTCCCGCACGCGGCGTTAAAAGTCCGACCGCTGGCATCCAGCGTTGTGATCAGCGGGTATGTGGACCGACCCGACGTGGTGGGCCAAATCGTCACGATGGCCCAGGACTACTACCCCAAGGTCATCAATAACATTCAGGTCGGTGGCGTCCAGCAGGTGGCCCTGCACACGAAGGTCATGGAAGTGTCGCGTACCAAGCTTCGCGCAGCCGGCTTCGATTGGGCCAACTTCAATGGCGACGACTTTGTCGTCCAAAATGCCGGTGGCCTGATTCGCAGCTTCTCAGGATCGGCCCAGTCGGTAACCTCCGGCCCGGACGCCAATGTCGTGTTCGGCGTCCTGACGGACTCCAACGCCTTCTTCGGAGTAATTGAGGCGTTGCGGCGGGATCAATTGGTGAAGGTGCTGTCGGAGCCCACGTTGGTGACGGTTAGTGGTCGTCCGGCCGCGTTCAACTCCGGCGGCGAGTTCCCCATCATTGTGTCCGCCGGTTTGGGAACTATATCAACCGAGTTCAAGGAATTCGGTACACGCGTCGATTTCGTGCCAATCGTACTCGGCAACGGCAATATTCGTTTGGAAGTGCGCCCCGAAATCAGTGAGGTGGACAGCTCACGATCGGTCACGGCCAACGGTGTGGTCATTCCCGGTCTGCGCACCCGCTGGATCGACACCGCGACGGAAATGCGTGCGGGACAGACGATGGCTCTGGGTGGACTGATTCAAACAAAGCTCGAGTCCCAGAATCGCAGTGTGCCATGGTTGGGGGATATCCCCTTCCTCGGTAATGCGTTTCGCCACGTTCGTGAGGACATGAATGAGATCGAGCTATTGATCGTTGTGCGGCCGGAGTTGGTCGACCCGTTGAATCCGGACGAGGTGCCTTGTGTGGGCCCAGGTCAATCGACACAGTCTCCCCACGATGTGGACCTTTACTTCCGCGGACACCTGGAAGTCCCCAACTGCTGCCCGGATCCCTCGGGTGGCAACGGATGCCACACCAACGCCTGGTCCAAGAACTGCGGTGGGGCAGCCTGTGCTGGAGGGGCACCGGCCATGGGTACGGGAATGCCCGAGGGAACCATGATGGGACCCAACGGCGAGCTGCCCTCGCCAGCGCCACTGCCGAACGCCGGGGCTCAGATCGGCCCCTATGGATCGCAACCCGTCGTGTCGGGGGGCACCTCGCAGGCTTTCACGGCGCTGCAGACCGCACGGGCACCAGCTCCCACGGCCTACAATCGATATAGTCCGAGCGGTGCGTCGATTCCGACCACGCAGCGTAGTGCGGCCGACCGGAGTTTCGTACCGGAGATGATCGGCCCCACTGGCTACGACAACCTGAATAACTAGATAATTTCTCCAACCGCTGTGGCGACTTCCATTGCAAAGCCGATGGCCATAGCGGTTGGAGACCGCGCGGACGGGGCGGTGGCAGTAGCGAGCCAACGTCCGCTCCTCGGTCGCTTACCAACCTAGAGTTACACAAATGCGGCGGGACGTTCTCGCGCACCTTTGGCTCCGGCCTCGACTGGTTGAAAGTATCCATGGGCAGCGTGCTGCGGTTGGCAATTGTCGATCCGAACGACGGCTCACGTGAGGTGCTGAAAAAACTGCTCCTGGGCATGGAATCCATTTGGCTCGAGGCCGAATGTTCTCGCTATGAGTTTTTTCCGGACGTCGTGCAGCAAACTGAGCCGGATGTGGGGATCGTCGCCCTCGACAATCAACCGCAGAAGGGCCTGGACCTGATTCAGCGGCTATCGCAGGAATCGCCTGCCTGCAGCGTGCTGGTGCTGAGTAGTGTCTCGGACGGACAGCTGATTCTCAGTGCGATGAGGGCCGGGGCAAAGGAGTTCTTGCCCGCCCCCTTCAAGGCGGAAGATGTTGCCAGCGCGTTGGACCGGATTGACCGGCAGCGAATTGGTGGGCGGATCGGCAAGTCCCGCACTTGTAGCATTTTCGCGATTGCGGGTGCCAGCGGTGGAGTGGGCACAACCAGTCTGGCCGTGAATTTGGGATGCGCTCTGGCCAGCAACCCCGACAATTCGGTGGTACTCATCGACCTCGATCTGTCCTTGGGTGATGCCGACGTGTTTCTGGACGCCATTCCGGACTACACGCTTTCGGATGTGGCGCAGAATATCAAACGTCTCGATTTCACCTTGTTAAAACGGTCCCTGACCAAACACGCCTCCGGCCTTTATCTGCTGCCGCGCCCCGTGCAATTGCAAGACATGGGGCTGATCACACCCGATGATCTGCGCCGGGTCTTCGGACTGCTGAAGGCTTCTTTCTCCCATTTGGTCGTGGACCTGTCCAAGCGATACAGCGAATTGGATTTGCTGGCGGCCGAAGAAGCGACCCAGGTGCTGCTGGTGACTCAACTCGATTTACCCTGCCTGCGCAATGTCGTGCGTTTGATGAGTTCGTTTGAGGAACTCGAGGGTTTGAAGGACAAGATACGCATTGTCGTCAATCGCGTTGGTTTGGATTCAGGCCAGATCAGTTTGAAGAAGGCCCAAGAAACCATCGGTGCCGAGGTGTTCTGGCAAGTCCCCAACGACTACCGCCTGATGGTAGAGGTCCGCAACAATGGCGTTCCTCTTGTGACCCAGGCGCCCCGGTCCGCGATCACACAGTCCATTGTCAGCTTGGCGCGTGCCCTCGATGGCACGGTTCTCGAGGAACAACCCGGAGATAAGAGCGGTCTGGGACGCTGGCTGAGCTTCCTACCGAAAAAGGCGAAATCGGACCCCCCGCGCGAAAAGCAGCCCACCTAGAGCGAGTGGCGCGGGCTTCCACCCTGCAACGGTCAGCCGAGCATTACCGCTGGCACCGCCTGACCGTTACCACCCCCGGGGAACGCCTTTAGGTTCTGCGTCTGCGCACGCGAGTGGGGTCGATTCCCACCGTCACCCGAAGCGTCAGCGAGGGAAGATAAAAACCGTCGGCGAGCGAAATCGCGAAATTCACATCCGTCAGCACCAACCTTGGGCAACGCATGTGCCAAGTTTGGCGCTGTACGGCCTTGGCCGGCCGGTTGCGACGCCACATTTGGCTTAGACCGCACACGCGGTCTAAGCCTCACAATGCTCGCTCACCCGTCCGATTCTACCCAACCTGTGTTGTTTTCCCAACCACTTGGACCCGAAACGTAGGCTATGTTTTCCTGGAAGTAATGCGCGGCGTGAGATCACCCCACCGAATTGCGTAGCGTACCGATCAGAGGACGAGCTGAGACCACGGGCCGCTGTGAGCCGCGCGGTACAGGTCATGGAGCTAGAGGAGAGACGCGGGACATGAAAGCCACATCGCCACGCTCGAAGGTCGAAACGTCGAAGTCCGACGAGTTTGACAGTCTGAAGCGACGGATCCACAACAAACTCGTGGACAAGCTGGATCTCACGCGAGTTGGCGAACTCGAAGGAGACGTGCTGCAGCGCGAGATTCGCCGCGTCATCGAGCATCTGTGCGACCAAGAAGACACTCTGCTCAATCGCAATGAACGCGAGCGGCTGATCGACGAAGTACTCGATGAAACATTCGGCTTCGGGCCTCTGGAATTGTTGTTGAAGGACAGTGCTGTTTGCGACATCCTCATCAACGGCCCTAAGCACATCTACGTGGAACGCCGGGGCAAGATGGAGCGGACCAATGTCGAGTTCCGCGACAATGCGCACCTGATGCAGATCATCGATCGGATCGTGTCGAAGGTCGGCCGACGTGTGGACGAAACATCACCGATGGTCGACGCGCGTCTCCCAGATGGCTCGCGCGTGAACGCCATCATCCCTCCCTTGGCCTTGGATGGAGCCGCCGTCTCGATTCGGCGATTCGGCGCCAACCCGCTAAAACTGGAAGATCTCCTCAATTACAAGGCTTTCACTCCCGAGATGGTCATGTTGCTCGAAGGGGCCATTAAGGCCCGCTTGAATATGATCATCTCCGGGGGTACCGGCTCCGGCAAGACGACACTCTTGAATACACTGTCCAGCTTCATTTCCAATGCGGACCGCATCATCACCATCGAGGATGCGGCGGAACTCCAGCTGCAGCAAGACCACGTCGTGCGATTGGAGACGCGTCCCCCCAACATCGAGGGTCGTGGTGGCATCACCGCCACGGATCTGGTTCGCAATGCACTGCGTATGCGTCCCGAACGTATCATCATCGGTGAGTGCCGCGGTCCGGAAACACTCGATATGTTGCAGGCCATGAACACAGGCCACGAAGGATCCATGACTACGATCCACTCCAATACGCCGCGGGATGGTATCGCGCGTATGGAAACTATGATTATGATGGCCGGCTTTGATCTGCCGATTAAGGCCATGCGCCAGCAGATTGCCAGTGCTGTGGATATAATCATCCAGGCCAGCCGTCTGCAAGGCGGCAAGCGTCGCGTGACCCATATCACCGAGGTGGTGGGTATGGAACAGGATACCGTGGTGATGCAGGATATTTACCTGTATCAACAAGATGGCATTGACGAAAACGGCGACGCGCGGGGAAGTTTTGTGTCCACCGGCGTGCGGCCGAATTTCATGGATCGCTTGGAGTCTGCGGGCGTGCGCCTCCCAGCAAGCGCCTTCCGGCAGCGCGTTATGTTGCGAGATTAAGCGGGTAAAAAGGGTCCGCGGAAACCCCGCCGAGGGGCTTACGCTGGGGAGAGGCCAACGTCATGTTCTCGATCGTCATTATCATCGCGGCATTTGTCGGAGTTGCCGCCCTCGTGCTGGGCGTGGGAACTATGTTTCGCGGACCGGCCGACGAAGCAGTCGAAGATCGTTTGGATGTGCTGGCCGGGAACGCCCTGCCCGCCCACCGGGGCTCGCACTCGAACGACGATCCCGGACTGTTGTCCAGTCCCCTGGATGATATGCCCGACATGTTGGAGCAGATGTTCTCTCGCGTGACCAACGTGAGGCTGCTGCTCGATCAGGCCGATGTCAACATGGCTCCCACCACGTTCCTGACGATCGTCTTGGGACTGGCGGGTGCCGGCTTGGCCGTGGGCATGGTCACCCGGCTCCCGTTCTACGTCATCCCCTTTATTGCTCTCACCTTGGCCGCCATTCCGATCGCAGCCGTCTGCTTCAAGCGAAGCGCTCGTTTCAAGAAATTCTCCAAGCAACTCCCCGAGGCGCTGGAGTTGGTGGCACGAGCGCTGCGAGCCGGACACAGCTTGGGTTCCGGTTTTCAATTGGTCGGCAAGGAAATGGCCGATCCCATTGGCACCGAATTCAACCGTATCTTCGAAGAACAAAACCTCGGGATCACGCTGGAACGCGCCCTGGACGAAATGACGAACCGCATCCCCAACTTGGATTTGCGATTCTTTTCCACAGCCGTGATCCTGCAGCGTCAGACGGGGGGTGATTTGGCGGAGATTCTCGACAAAATCGGGCATCTCGTCCGCGAGCGTTTCAAGTTGTATGGCCAGATTCAGGCGCTCACCGGGGAAGGTCGTCTCTCCGGCGTCGTGCTGTTGGCCCTGCCCCCCGTCCTGTTCTTGGTCATGATGAGACTGAACTACAACTATGCCGTGGTGCTGTTTGATGATCCCATGGGACGGCAAATGCTCGTCGGGGCCGTACTTCTACAGCTCCTCGGGGCGTTGGTCATTCGAAAAATCGTGAATATCAAGGTATAAGCGAGCAACGCCGTGCAAGCCATCTTCAGCTGGACCACCGTGATTCCCGTTACCGTCTTCATCGCCATCGCCTCGGGCGTGTGGTGGTTGATCGGCTTGACCTCCGCCGACAACCAACGGACCAGCGACCGATTGGATGAATTGAAGGACCCCTTCTCGCGGCGCCGCGAACGGGATGAGAAAGGGGCCAGAGCCGGGGACGCCGTCACCAAGATGCTGGAGAAGGCCTCACCCGCCCTGTCCCGGCCCCTACAGCCTAAATCGGAATCGGAAGTTGGCAAACTAAAGCTGAGACTCTCCTACGCCGGCTTTCGCAGTGAGGCCGCCCCCGGGATCTTTCTGGGAACGAAGTTCGTTGCCCTCGTGATCGGTTTATTCTTCAGCGGGGCCACGATGTTGCTGGTAACCGGCTTCACCCGCGATGCAATCATCCGCGTCGTCCTCAGCACGGGAGGTATGTTCTACTTTCCGGACGCCATCGTCTGGTTCCTGGCACGACGCCGCAAGGACGCCATCTTCCGCAGCCTTCCCGATACACTCGACCTGATGGTCGTTTGCGTCGAAGCCGGACTCGGTCTGGATCAAGCCATGCGCAAAGTGGCCGACGAAATGAAGAAATCCTATCGCGTCATCTGCGATGAAATGTCTCGCTGCAATATGCAACTACAAATGGGCAAGGCCCGCGCCGAAGTGCTACATGATCTCGGTGCGCGTACCGGCGTCGACGACTTACGATCCTTGGCTTCGATTCTCATTCAAGCCGAGAAGTTCGGCTCCAGCGTCGGGCAGGCCCTGCGCGTACAAAGCGAATCGATGCGCGTCCGCCGCCGACAGTTGGCCGAAGAAAAAGCCGCCAAAACCGCCGTGCAATTGATCTTTCCCCTCGTTCTGTTCATCTTCCCCGGCATCTTCGTCGTCCTCGTAGGTCCCGCCGCCATCACCATGGTCCGCGAAATGTTCCCCCGCATGGCCGGTAACGGCTAAGAGCCGTGCCAACCACCAAAGTGCCACCCCAGGTTGAATTTGCGGCCTAGGCAATCTAGGGTGCCTGGCAATTTTCTGCCGCAGGCGGTGCGGCACCACGGCCGATGACTTCGACTAGGAGTCTGCCCCGGCCGCGTGTGCTGGGCTAGCAACCCCAACGTTATGGAGAACGTCACATGCGCTGGACTGCCCCCCTCTGGGTCCTGCTCTGCCTGGTTGGCCTCAGCTGGCCCACATCAGCGATCGCTCAACAACCCGAACCGAGTTTCTGGCACCGCATGAAACTCGATTGGAAACGACGTAACGCCTGGCCGGAACCGTTCATCTACGCCGATCGGTGCAACACCTGGGCCCCGTTCGGACTCATGGCCGAAAAAGGCTGGCACAGCCAAAACACGCTCGGACACCACCACTTCGATTTCAACTCCCAACAGTTGACGGAAGCCGGTCGGCTGAAGCTGGAATGGATCCTTACGCAAAATCCGCCCGATCGACGCACCGTCTTCGTGGTGCGTGGCAATAACGATGAAATGACGTCCGTTCGCCGTGACTCCGTGCAGCAACAAACGGCCCAACTGGTCACCACTGGAATGCTGCCCGACATCCGCGAGGCCGATCTTCAGCCCCGCGCCTGGTCCGCTGCGGAAATCGACGCCATTGGTCGCAAGGCCTACTCGACAATGCCCGAGCCCCGCCTGCCGGCCCGCCAAGCTACCACCTCCGGCGGCTCATGATCATAAGCTCGTTTGCCTGTTGATCCAACAGCGGCGAAACGCTTCCGAGGCGTTTCGCCGCTGATCTTTTCTGCATGCAGAAGTGCCGCTCAACACGGTGTCCTCGCCAGCGGAACCCATGTCACTGGCAGCATTCAATCGGCATACTGCCGAAAGACCCTATATTCCCTAGTTCCCGTATAGATCGGATAACGGAACGGTCGATGTAGCCATAGGGCTGGGGACACGATCGGGGTTGAATGCGTGGCGGCCCACCCCACGACTATTCAGGGAGGACACGGCGGTGAGTATTCAACGACTTTTTGGGATGCGCCGCGATACCAGCGTCAACTACCGTCCGGCCGTATCGGCCGCGCTGCTGATCGCGCTTTTGGCACCGACGGCGGAGGGAGCCTGGAATGACTTTCTCAAACCCAAATCCCGTGCCACGGGCGGTGGCTCGTCGACGGTAACTGCGGCCGCGCCCAGCGCTCCCAAGAGGTCATTCTTTTCACGCAAGCCCAAGAACAACACGTGGACTCCCCCTGCCTCCTCGACACCTGTGGTTGGTACCGCCAAAAAGTCGTGGACGGGCAACGTGGGATCCGCGTTCAAAAATGCCGCCAAAGCCGTTACTCCCAAGCCCAAGTTGCAGGATACGGACGATCCTACGACCTTGGCCAGCAAGATGAAGCCATTTTCTGCCGAAACCCATGCCGCCTACGCTCGGCTCAGCGAAACCAACGGCGACTTAACGCAGGCCGAACGGCACTATCAGGAAGCGTTGAAGCTCGACAGCCGTTGCACGGCCGCCATGCTGGGAATTGCCAGACTGAATCATCGACAGGGCAAGCTGGATGCAGCCGCCGAAGGCTACCGCCAAGTAGCTCAGCTGACTCCAGACGATCCGGTGCCCCTCAATGAATTAGGGCTGTGCTATTCTCAGATGGGGCAATCGGATCAATCCGTTGCTGCCTTACAAGCAGCCGTGCAGCGGAAGCCGGACAGCCTGCTCTACCGCAACAATTTGGCCTCCGTATTGGTCGACGCAAAGCGTCCCGAAGAAGCGGTGGAGCAGTTGCGATCCACTCATGGCGAAGCGAAGGCCCGTTACAACGTCGCCGTACTGCTGTATCGTCGCGGTGAGAATCAGGCGGCAGAGCAATACTTCGCCCAGGCGGCCCAGATCGATCCTAATCTGACTGCGGCTCGTGAGATGGCCGAAAAAGTTCAGGGATCGGCTGCTTCCGTGGCGATGCGCGCCAATGCGGCGGTTTCTGGATTCGGCAACGCGTACCAAAACGCCAACAACTCGCTGCAACAAGCGGCCAATTCGCTGCAACAGGCCCAAGAGGTCTATTTGCCGTCGGTTCCCCCAACCGCAGCCGCGCCGGGCCCGCCGTCGTTTGATCCCAATTTGCCTCCCGCCCCACAGGCCCCACCCGTGGACGCGGGGCCACGGCGCGTCGGTCCGTTTGGGTACGCGCCGCAGCCCGCCACGTCGCCGACCGTGACGGGTCCCTCTCGGCCGTTGAACTACCCGGCAGAGTCCACACCGCGCACTCCGTCCACCTCGCGCCTGCCTGAAGCACGTTAGGCGCTGCCAATGCGAGCGCCGCCGGCCCAAATGACAAAATCCGCACAGGGTGAAATCGCCCCTGGCGGTACCTCTCCGAATACGCCAAATTCCGGCGATTTGGGCGTGAAAAGTCCTGATTTCCCGACCTGACTGACTATACTGGAGATAGAGTCAGTGCTTGGCGGCTGCCCGGGCGCACCGGGTGGTGGAACGGCGGGAGAGGACCGGTTATGCGTGCGTTGGTTACGACAAATGCCTGTCCCGCGATCCGTAGGGGCCAAGCATACCTGCTGCGCGCAGTGGTCTTGTGGGGTGTGGGACTCTTGACCGCTGCCCGCCCCCAGTCGCTGCCGGCGGCCGAAGCCTCGTTCGCGCCTCGCGAGCTGGCCCCCGGCGTGCTGACGGTGGTCCCTGCCCAACCTCAAGACGGCGAAACGGTGAGTGGGCCGCGGCCTCTGTTTGAGATTGCTCGCGGCTGGGACGACTTGGCCTGGCAGCCAACATTTTCTCCTGAGAGCCAGACTCTCAAGTCGCTCGCCGAATTGGCGACATTCCGTCGACCCATCTGGCAACTGGAGTTCTCCTACAAACCCATGCGCACGGTCGCCGTACAGCTCAGGGATCCGCTGACAGGGGAAACGAAACCAACCCTCGTTTGGTACCTGGTGTATAAGGTACGAAACACCGGGCAACAACTCCGTCCCGTGGGCAAGCCCGACGATTGGGGTCACGCCACGTTTCAGACTGAGCACGTGCAGCACGGAATTCGATTTTTTCCGCAGTTCGTACTGCAATCGCTGGATTTTCAGCAGTCGTATCGAGACCAGATATTGCCTGCGGCCGTGGCGCAGATTCAACAGGCGGAGGACCGCAACACCCGCCTGCTGGATTCCGTCGAAATCAGCAAGACCAATTTGCCGGTCAGCCGTGACGACGCCGATCACAGCGTGTGGGGTGTGGCCACTTGGGCTCAAGTGGATCCGCGCACGGACTTCTTGACGGTGCAAATTCAAGGCCTCAGCAATGCCTACGAGTGGGATGATCCGGCCAAACCCGCGCGCGACGGACAGGCATGGGCGCCCGGTCGCTCTTTTCGATACAAGACCCTGCAGTTGAATTTCTGGCGGCCGGGCGACACGGCGCGGCAGGAGCAAGACAAGGTGCGCAATGGCGTACCATTCGTTGAAGCCTCGGCGGAACAACAACGTCTGCACGCTCTCTACGGTGTCAGTAGTCACGGCGACTACCTTTGGAAGTTCTTAGCTTGGCCACCGCAGCCCGTGGCCATGACCAAGGCCGCAGCCCCCAAACGCTAGTGGACCAGCGCTTTCATCGCTAGCAACCGCTGTGAAAATGCAACGGTTGGCGCGATTTTCTCGATTCGGCTGATTCTTTCGCCGATAACTGGTTTGGAAGCCATTCCATTCCCCGTATCGCATAAGGTTCACGAATCATGAAATATCGGGCGCTCGTCGGCAATTCGTGGCGTTTCCTGCCAGTGTTGGTCATTACCACGTCAGCCCTGATTTTCGGCTTACCCCGTGGCGCGACGGCCTTCTGCGGGAGCTGCGGCGACTCCGGCGGCTGCAGTGGCGGCATGTGCTTTTCCGACTGCGGCGCCTGCCCAGTTGACTCTGGTTGCGGCGGCTCGTGTGGATCCGGCAATCCGTGCGATTCGTGTGCCCCTTATGCCAATTCTCGTTACTATTACCGACCCGGACGATTCGTGTTTCGCGTACTACGAGGTATCGGCCGGGTGCTGACCTGCGGGTCAGGATGCGGCGGCCTGTATGTGGACGAATGGTACAGTGATCCGCCCGATTGTTACGATCCTTGCTTCGATGGTGGTCGCCAATGCGGCGGTTTTGGCCATCGCGGTTTCCCCATGTTTGGCCCCCGATTCTGGCGCTGTCGACAACGTTGCGGCGGAAATTGGGATGGCGGCTACGACAGCTGCGGCGACTGTGGCAGCTGCGGCGACTGTGGCAGCTGCGGCGGTGGCGAGGTCATCTACGGTGGCGGGTACATTCCCAGTGGCGGCGTTTCCACGGGGGGTTGCGCAAGCGGACAGTGCGGCCAGTCGGCTACTAACTCCATCCGCATGGGCCGCATGCGTCCCGATGTCGCACAGGGCTTGGCCTCCGTGCCACGTCCTGGCGAGTTGCTGCGAAGTCCGCCTTCCCATATGTCGAGGACGCCACGCACGTCCTCAACATCCCCGCAATTCGTCCAACACGGGGCGGGCGCGAGACCGATGATCCGCTCGGGAACGATGAGCCCGCAGGGGATGGTCGCTCGACAAGGAACCACGGCCAAGGCTTCCCCTGGGACCAACAAGCGGCGCATTCGCTAGCCGGAACGCACTTCCTCGGTCAACATCACACGCGCGATTTGGTCGGCCGTGACCGGTTGGATCACTCCGTATTCAGTAATGATTCCCGTGATCCATTCGGCGGGCGTGACGTCAAAGGCCGGATTGTAAACCCGCATGCCGACGGGAGCCACGCGATGGCCGCGTATTTCGGCGACTTCTTCCGCATCCCGCAGTTCGATCGGAATCCGACTTCCGTCCGGCAAATTGAAATCAAAAGTGCTCCGCGGAGCGGCCACATAGAACGGCACCCGATGGGCCCGCGCCAGGACGGCGAGCGAATACGTCCCGATCTTGTTGGCCGCATCCCCGTTGGCCGCAATGCGATCGGCGCC